>CAJMPE010000043.1 GCA_905215275.1 uncultured bacterium
GTAATAACGCTGCAAAATCTTGTACTTCATCTCGTAGCTGGGCTCCGCCACCAGACACAGCAAGCCGGCATTAAAGCGACTGGTCAGGCGCTCGTCCATATTAAGGTCCTTGGGAGCGCGGTCGGCGGCGATCACGACCTTCTTGTTGTTGCGGATAAATTCGTCCATCAACTGGAAGAAGTAATCCACGCTCGCGCGCTTGCCGATGATGTTCTGGATGTCATCGATGATAAGCACGTCGACGCCGTGGTACGCCTGCATAATGGGGGCGTTGCTCTTCTTTTGGCGGTCGAATTCCGTCATCAAGTCGTCCAGATATGCCTGCGAGTTGGCGTACTTCACCTTGATCTCGGGCGATTTCTCTGCCAGCTCATTTTTGATGGCGAGCAGCAGGTGCGTCTTGCCCAGGCCCGATTTGCCGTAGATGAACAGCGACGTGCAGGTACCGGGCGTGTCTGCAAGCATGGCGAATTTGAGCGCCGATCGGTAGGCAAGGCTGTTCTCCGGTCCGAAGACGAAGTTTTCAAACGTGAATTTCGAATTCGCTGCGAGGGGTGCCCCGTCCGCGTTTTTCTCGACTGCCGCCGGGGTCGCCGCCGAAGGCGCTGCCGGCGCTGCGGGCGAACTCGCGCTTTTCGCCGGTGGCCTGCCATTCATTTGGGTCATCATGCGGCGGAAATCGTCGGCAGACAACGTGTTTTTGATTGCAATACCCGATTCCTCGCCGGGTGTCGTCTCGTGTGCGACGGGCATATGCGTGGCGGTTGGGATGGGCGAGGGGGCTGGCTCTACCGTCGGTGCGACCGAAGCGGCCGCCTGCGGTGCCATGGTTTCACGGGAAACATCGTCGCGTCGAGGCTCGGGCACCGGCGTTGCCGCTGCGGTGACGGTCGCTACCGAGTGAGTGTCCGGGGCCGTATTTGCCAAGGCGCCTTGCGGTGCCACGATATTGAGTGCGATCGGCGCAAAGGCGATCTCTTCTAGGTACGCCTCGATGGTCGGCTGATGCTTTTTGAGCTGAGCGATGGCAAAGCGCGAAGGGGCCTCAATCGTCAGAGTGTCCTCGGTTAAACTTACGGCGCGCGATTGTCCCAGCATGTTGATGAGGCGTGCATCTTGGCCGTCGCGCTGACAAAAGGCGATGGCATCTCCCAGGATGATGCCTGCTTCCTCGTCCACTGTTTCTCCCGCTCCTTAACTTTGGGCTCGCACGCGAGCGCTGCCTATTTCGGTCAGATGATATTTCTGGCCATGTTTGATTATCAAGCCGGCCTGTGCCAAGTCGTTGAGCGTTCGCGACCACGTGGGCGCTGAGTTTCCAAACGCTCGTGCCAGGTCGGTTGCGCCGCACTCCTGGTTTTGAGCCAGATAGCCCAGCGCCGCTTCGCCGCGTTCGCTCACAAATACGTCTTGCTGCGGCTGTGCAAATTGATTCGCCGCATTAGGATACATCATTTGAGCTGCTGGTTGTTGAGAACTCTGCATGGGCAGCGGCTGCTGTTGAAAACTTTGCGGCCACTGTTGGTAAGGCTGCGGAGGCATCTGCTGGGTCCATGGGTTGTACTGCGCCTGGGGCATCTGTTGGTACGGCTGCTGGTATCCCAGCGGGTATTGCTGGGGGTATGCCTGCGCATATCCCGTTTGCGGCGCGTATTGAGCCGGATACCCTTGCAGGTTCGGTTGATAGGACATCTGCTGTGCAGCCGATGCACCCGCCATCTGCTGCAAGGTTCCCACATCCTGGCCCATCGCTGGCATTGCATCGGGTATGTTCTGGGGAATCGCGCCCGAGGGTGCCTGGGGCTCTTGCACGGGGGGCATGCCAGGCTGCTGCATGGGGGCTATTTGCTGTTGCACCTGTTGCATCGCTGCGGGTTGCTGCGTGAAGGCGCCCGGCATGGGATATGCCTGCTGCTCTGTTTCGGGTCGAACGGCTGCCCCGCGCCCGCCGGCACGCTCGATTTCCTGCACTCGCTTGGGGTCCAGACTTACCGTCACGACGGTGCCATTGCCCATGTTGTCCTCGATGGAGACGGCGCCGCCGGCGTTTTCCAAGTACTCCTGTACCATGGGAAACCCGGCGCCGGTGCCGCGGATATACCGTTTCATCTTGCTGTTTGCGCTGGTTACGCCAAAATCGAAGGCACGTTCTTTGTCGTCGATGCCCGGACCCTGATCGGCAAAGCGGATGGTATCGCCACCGTCGAGAATCGAGATAATGGGCTCTGCAAAATGCGCGTGGATAAAGTTTTCGACAATCTCGCGGATAACCATCAGCGAGATGCGTCCTCCCTGCTCTTTCATGCACTGGTAGACGGTGTTGGTTGTCTCTTCCAAGTAGGTACGGACGTCTTGCGGTTCGATGACGATGACACGCGGTGTCGACAGCATGTCATCGTAGACCGCGATGCGCGCTGCATACATGGCCTGCGGTGCTTGTGCGGTGACCTGCTCGCTCTCGTTGCGTTCTTCGCGCACGCCGGTGATGTGCTCGTTGTCGGGTGCCGGATCACCGGAATCGACCATGGTGTAGAAGTCGTCAGACATGCCGCTCGCAATCTTTCAAAAGGTTTTGAACAAATAGTAGCTCACCGCGTAATGTTTCTCATCTTTCGACAAGTTTTCAAAACCTGTTGAAAACTTTGGAAAACGGACGAAAAGTTCTCAACATTTCCAACATGACCTGTTGAAAACTCGATGAAATTTCGTGAAAAGTTGCCTGCTGCCTCAAATGCCGATTCTGCTTATGGGGGAACCGTGTACTCTTTGCAACCTTTTACCTTTGATTTCTTGACATTTGAACATTGATTTCCCTACAATCTTCAAGCTCACGTGTCTATATCTGCGTCCGCGCCCCCGCGGACACTCGAAATGCAGCAGGAGGAACTTAAGATGAAGCGTACGTATCAGCCTAATAAGCGTAAGCGTGCCAAGACCCATGGCTTCCGTGCCCGTATGGCCACTAAGGGTGGTCGTGCCGTGCTCGCCCGTCGTCGCGCCAAGGGCCGCAAGCGTCTCACTGTCTAGCAGCGATACACACATCTCGCATGAAGACTATTAAGTCTCGGCAAGATTTCGAGCATGTGTTCAGTCAGGGGCGTCGTTTCAATCACCCTCTGATTCGAATGACCATATGTGAATCGGTTGGCGAAGGCGACTCCGGAAGGGTCGCCTTCGTTGGTGCTAAACGACTCGGTTGTGCTGTCGTGCGCAACCGATCTAAGCGTGTGATGCGCGAGGCCGCCCGCAGCTGTGGATTTCCCGTTGCGGGTTATGACATCATCTTGTTCGCGACTCCCAAGACGAGGGTTTCCTCGCCGCAGGAGATGGACAAGGCATTGCGTTCGCTTATGAAACGCGCCGGCGTTGCCGGGGAGGAGCGATGAGCAATCACGTTTTGCGACGTGTTGCCATCGCTCCTATTCGCATATATCAACAGGTTATTTCGCCCTTATTGCCTGACGCCTGCATTTATTACCCAACGTGCTCACAATACGCTATCCAGGCGATTGAGAAGTACGGTGTTTTGAGAGGCTGCTGGCTTGCCGTGAGGCGCATCGCTCGCTGCAATCCCCTGCACGTCGGCGGTTATGACCCTGTGCCTTAGCGGGCACTCGCTATCGGAGGAAAACTTACATGTGGGATTGGATCGTTAACATCCTTTTTGAGCTGCTCAAGCTCATCCAGACCTTTGCGGTCGACTGGGGCCTGTCCATCATCATTCTGGTGGTCATCATCCGTCTGCTGCTGACGCCGCTTATGCTCAAGTCGACCAAGTCGACGGCTCGCATGCAGGTGCTGCAGCCTAAGATGCTCGAGATCCAGGAGCGCTATGCCGACGATCCCCAGCGTCAGGCCGAGGAGATGCAGAAGTTCTACAGCGAGAACAAGTTCAACCCCATGGCTGGTTGTCTGCCGCTGTTGATCCAGATGCCCGTCCTGTTCGCCCTGTTTACGCTCCTGCGTAACCTGCCGAACTACTTTAGCGACGGCACGTTCTCGTTCTTCAACATCCTGCCTGACCTTACCACCACGCCGAGCGCTTCCTTTGCCGATGGCTTTATGGTTGCGCTGCCTGCGCTGGTTTGCCTGATTCTGTTCGCTGTCTTGACCCTGATTCCGCAGCTGTATATGTCTCGCAATCAGACTGGTCAGCAGGCCCAGAGCATGCGCATGATGGCCGTCGTCATGACCGTCATGATGCTTTGGATGGGCTGGAGCCTGCCCGTCGGCGTTCTGCTTTACTACGATGTGTCTTCTGCCTGGCAGGTTATCCAGCAGATCTTCGTGACGCAGAAGGTTATCGACAAGGCCAAGGCCGATGAGGAGGAGCGCCTCAAGAACGCTCCACTGCAGGTCGAGGTTACCCGTCGCGAGAAGAAGCCGCGTCCGCACAAGAAGAAGTAGTCGGGATATCAATCTTATTTAGGTACCTAACTTTTGGAGTACGTTATGTCTGAAGAGATCATCGAGGATATGCTTGAGGAGGTTGCCCCGCAGATTGCGGGCGATTATCCCGAGATTGCACAGCGCTACAAGGCCGGTGAAGAGCTGACCGATGAGGAGCTCGACACCATTGCCGATGTTGCGATTTCCATTCTGCGTTCCATCCTTTCGCACTTCGATGCCGCCAACTCTCCTATTGATGAGTACGAGGGCGACGAGGGCGAGCTGATTTTGGATGTTACGGCTCCCGATCTTGCCGTTCTCATTGGCCGTCATGGCCGTACCCTTGATGCCCTTCAGGTTATGTTCTCTTTGCTGGTGAGCCGCAAGCTTGGCTTTAGGTATCCGGTTGTGGTTGACGTTGAGGGCTACAAGAGCCGTCGTCAGGACAAGGTTGCCTCTATGGCTCAGTCCGCCGCCGAGCGTGCCATCCGCACTCATAAGAGTGTTTCGCTTCCGCCCATGAATGCCTATGAGCGCCGACTGGTTCATATTGCACTTCGTGGCAATGATGCCGTCGATACCCATTCTGAGGGTTCTGACCCTGATCGCCATGTGGTGATTGTTGCTCGATAATCTACTCGAGCTTATGCTAAGGGGGCGTGGTTTCCACGTCCCCTTTTTTTGTCAAAAGTTCTCGATACACTGATTTTTGTCAGAAAGGAGCTTCTGTTGTTTGTACTTACAGATCAGCAGGCTGACGAGATGCTGAGTCGTCTAACTTCCTATTGCAAAGAGTATTCCCTGAGTGTAACTGATACTGAGCTGAGGAAATGTATTCAGCATTTGGATTTGGTTCTAGAAACAAATAAGACAACCAACCTCACCCGTATTCTTAACGTAGAAGACGCTGCGGTACTTCATATCCTCGACTCACTTGTCTTGCTCCCTTATATCAATAAGGCTCCTGAGGGAGCTTTGCTCGATATGGGAACTGGTGCTGGCTTTCCTGGTATTCCGTTAACGATAACAACGCATCGTAAAGCTACTTATATTGACTCTGTTGGCAAGAAGGTTGACGCTGTCAATACATTTGTTCATGCTCTTGGATTGAAAAATGGTCATGCAGTTCATGATCGCCTTGAAGAATATGCTCGAAGCCATAAGAAGCAGTTCTCTGTTGTAACCGCCCGCGCATTGGCCCCTCTACCGATTCTTGTTGAGTATGCCGCTCCGTACCTCAAGGATGGTGGGCTATTTGTTATCACGAAGGGCAATCCTACGGATGAGGAGCTTGCTTCCGGCATGTCAGCGGCTAAGATCTGCGGCTTCACCTTGCTTCTGAATGACGCAATTGATTTGCCTGAGGGCTTGGGTCACAGGGAGTTCATTGGTCTTAAGAAGAGTCATCCAGCATCCGTTTCATTGCCTCGTGCAAATGGCATGGCAAAGAAGAATCCGCTTGCCTAGATGTTTCACGTGAAACATAATGGATACTAACAACTTGCAGTGTTTCACGTGAAACATTGATGTTGATATTGAATCGGAATGTTTCACGTGAAACATCCTCCGTTTAACAGCTTAAAACACACCAGGAGGGACCGTGGGATTTCGCGACGTTAAGCGTTCTAAGAGCGCAAAAGACACGCGTATTATTGCAATCATCAATCAAAAAGGCGGCGTCGGTAAGTCAACGACGGCTGTAAACCTTGCAGCAGCACTGGGTGAGCAGGGTCGCAAGACACTGATTGTCGATTTTGATCCGCAGGGAAACAGCACCAGTGGATTCGGAATTGAAAAAGAAGACCTTGATCAGTGCATCTATGATGCATTGCTGAATGACGTGCCGGCTGAATCGCTTGTTCTTGATACAAATTGCAAAAAGGTATTCGTTATTCCGGCGACAATTCAGCTTGCAGGTGCCGAAATTGAGCTCGTAAGCGCAATTGCTCGTGAAACCCGCCTTAAAGATTTGCTTGAGCCGATTCAGGATGAGTTCGATTTTATATTCATCGACTGTCCTCCTTCGCTTGGCCTGCTTACAATCAACGCTTTGACCGCAGCAGACAGCGTTTTGATTCCGATCCAGTGCGAGTATTATGCACTCGAGGGCGTAACGAAGCTGCTTGAGTCAATGAAGATGGTCAAATTGCGTCTGAACAAGGGCTTAGACACCTATGGCGTGCTTATGACCATGTATGACTCACGTACTTCTTTGTCGAATCAGGTTGTTGAGGAAGTTCAGTCGTACTTTGGTGATAAGGCTTTTAAGACCTTAATTCCTCGTACCGTAAAAATCTCTGAAGCTCCGTCTTTTGGAGAGCCGGTAATTACCTATGCGCCTCAAAATAAGGGTGCAAAAGCGTATATGAACCTTGCAAAAGAGGTGATCAAGCGTGCCTAGTGCAAAGAAACGTGGCGGATTGGGACGTGGACTCAATGCTTTGGTCTCAGAGGCCGAGTATGAGACCGGTGGTTCGGCTGCATCGGCTTCAAATGCCGCATCTGAAACAAAACTGTCTATTGAGGATATTGTCCCTAATCCAAATCAACCTCGAATTCACTTTAATGAAACAGAACTTCGCGAGTTGAGCGAGTCAATCCAAGAACATGGCGTTTTGCAACCACTATTGGTCCGCAAGCACGGAAATGGCTATGAGATTATTGCCGGTGAGCGTCGTTACCAGGCATCGAAACTCGCTGGCCTTGAAGAATTGCCAGTCATCATTAAGGAAGTTAATGATGAGGAAATGCTCGCTCTTGCACTTATCGAGAATCTTCAGCGTTCTGATTTGAACCCTGTCGAAGAGGCAAAGGGTTATCGTCAGCTCATTGATGCCAGCGGTATGACGCAGGAGGCGTTATCAAAGGCTGTCAGTAAGTCTCGTTCCGCAATTACAAATTCGCTTCGTTTGCTAGATCTTCCCGAAGTCGTACAGCAGATGATTTTCGAAGGCAAGCTTACTGCAGGTCATGCAAGAGCGATTCTTGCGGTTCCTTATGAAGATGCCAGGATTCGACTTGCTGAGAAAGTTGTCGCAGAAGGTCTTTCTGTTAGAGCGACAGAAAATCTTGCTCCGTTGTTTTCTGCCGGAGAGACGCCAAGGACTCCGAGACCGGCAACACCTCAGTCATTCAAAAAGGCCGCTCGAGTACTTCGTCAAGTTTTCAACACGAATGTACGTGTGAAGAGCTCGCGTGGCAAGAACAAAATTGAAATCGAGTTCAAAGACGAGGAGGAGCTCTCCCGTATCCTTGGCGAAATGATTCAATTTGGGCAGGAGGATCAGGATGAAGAATAAGGTTCTCGCGGCTATTGCGTTGGCAACCACCGTCGCCGCTGGTGCTTTTGCGGGGTATAAGCTTGCGACAGATGATGAACTACGCGGTCGACTGCTGCGCGGAGCTCAGGATATCGTCGATACATCAAAGAAGAAAATGGATGTGATGACCGAAGATGTCGCTATGCGCACTGCTCAGATGACTAAGAATCCCAAGATTAACCAAGACTGCGTTGACCATCAATGGGAAAATGTTGGTTATTAGGTACCTAACAATTACTTGCCTATTTTGAAGGGGTCCTTGTCTGATTCATGAGACAAGGGCCCCTTATTTTGGCCATAAAGCTAAGTTCACGTAAATCAAGTCCACTAGGATGAAAACAAATGAAACAGCCCTGGTTGCATTATTTGCAACCAGGGCTGTCGGATGTTTCACATGAAACGTTATGGGGGGCAGACTCCCCTATGCGTTCTTCTGGACCTTGAAGCGTTGCTTCAGTTGACCGCAGGCGGCATCAATATCATTGCCGCGAGAATTGCGGATCGTGGTCTCGATGCCACGAGACTCAAGGCGGCGCTGAAGATCCTCAACCTTATGAATCGGCGACGGCTTGAGCGGGCTGCCCTCGATGTCGTTAAGCTGAATCAGGTTAACGTGGCACAGCGTTCCCTCGCAGAAGTCGCAGAGCGCCTGCATCTCGGGATTCGTGTCGTTGACGCCTTCGATCATGGCATACTCATAGGTCGGTCGGCGTCCGGTCTTCTCGGTGTAGAGCTGAAGCGCCTCGTGAAGGCGAAGTAGCGTGTACTTCTTAACGCCAGGCATAATCTTGTTGCGCGTGGACTGGATAGCGGAGTGCAGCGACACAGCGAGCGTGAACTGCTCGGGAATGTCGGCAAACTTGCGAATGCCTGGAATAACACCGCTGGTGGAGACAGTAAGATGACGGGCGCCGATGCCGATGCCATCGGGGTCGTTAAGGATGCGCAGTGCCTTGAGAACCTCGTCGTAGTTGGCAAACGGCTCGCCCTGACCCATGAAAACGACGCTTGTGGCGCGCTCGCCAAAGTCGTTGGATACATGAAGCACCTGGTCGACGATCTCTTGAGCGCTCAGAGAGCGCTTGAGGCCGTTGAGACCAGTAGCGCAAAAGGCGCAGCCCATGCCACAGCCAGCCTGAGTAGAAACACAGACGGAGAGTTTATTGCGGCGAGGCATGCCAACGGTCTCGACGGAAATGCCGTCGTGGTACTCGAGCAGATACTTGCGCGAGCCGTCCTTGGAAACCTGTTTGGTAAGCTCCGTCGGCGTGTCGAAGGCAAATGCCTCTTTAAGCTGCTCGCGGAAGGCCTTGGGAAGGTTAGTCATATCATCAAACGAACAAACGTTCTTCTCAAAGACCCATTCGATGAGTTGCTTGGCGCGGAAAGCGGGCTGGCCGAGTTCTGCCACGAGCTCGCGAATATCGTTTTGGCTCAAGTCGCGAATGTCCTGAGATTTAGTCCTGGGATTCATGGAAGCCTTTCGATTTTGGGGAAACGTAGAGGGTATCGCTACAATATGGTATCAGCTGCAGAAATTATAGAGGAGGAGTCTGCCCATGCCGGGTAAAAGCCTAGAGAACATGCACGTAGCGGTCTTGGCGGGCGGTCATTCCGCTGAGCGCGAGATCTCGCTCAATTCGGGAAAGAACGTCGTGGTGGCCTTGAAGGAGGCCGGCTACACTTCGGTGGAGCTGCTCGACACCGCCGCCGATGACTTTATGGTGACTATGGCGACCGGTGGCTTCGACGTGGCGTTTATCGCCATGCACGGCGCCGGCGGCGAGGATGGCGCCATGCAGGGGGCCATGGAGACCCTGGGTATCCCCTACACGGCGTCGGGTGTGCTCGCGAGCGCCTGCGGTGCCGACAAGGAGGTCTCGAAGCTCCTATACGCCAAGGCGGGCATTCCCATTGCCCCCGGCCTTGCGCTCGAAGTGGGCGATGAGGTCGATATCGATCATATCGTTGGGGTTTGTGGCGAGCGCTGCTTTGTGAAGCCGGCCGTAAACGGTTCCAGCTATGGCATTTCCCTGGTCCATGAGCCCTCCGAGCTGCCCGCGGCAATCGCCAAGGCGTTCGAGTACGGCGACAAAGTGCTGGTCGAGAAGTGTATCGAGGGAACTGAAATCACCGTTGGCGTGTACGGTGAGGACGACGTGCGCGCTCTGCCGATTGTCGAGATTCGTAAGCCCGAGGACTGCGAGTTCTACGATCTTGACGTGAAGTATGTTGACCCCACGGATATCCATCGCATTCCGGCACAGATTTCGCCCGAGAACTACGCTCGTGCCCAGGAGCTCGCCTGTGCTGCCCATAAGGCACTCGGCTGCCTGGGTATCTCGCGCAGTGACTTTATCGTGAGCGAGGACGGCCCCGTCATCCTCGAGACCAATACCATTCCCGGCATGACCGATACGTCGCTGTATCCGGATGAGATTCGCCACACCGATGACATGACGTTCTCGCAGGTCTGTGACAGTCTGATTCGTATGGGACTTCGTCGAGCGGGCGTTGCATGCTAATCGAGGACGCTGTTTCGTCGGGAACGCCGCAGTTTGTCATCGATTCCTATGCCACGCTTGCCGAGCGCGCCAAAACTCAATCGTTTGGTCTCATCGAGGAAGATGTTATCGTCCTCGATACCGAGACCACGGGTCTTTCGGTGCAGGACAACGAGCTTATCGAGATATCGGCGGCCCGCCTTTCGGGCCGCGAGGTTGTCGATCGGTTTGATACCTTCGTGCATCCCAAGCAGCTGATTCCCGCCGAGATTACCGAACTCACGAGCATTACAAACGCCGATGTGGTGGATGCCCCATCGGCCGTCGATGCCGTGGCTGCTCTCGCCGATTTTGTCGGCGGCTGCCCGGTGATTGCGCATAACGCCACCTTCGACCGCTCGTTTATCGAGTCGGTCAAGGGCGGTGTCAACGTCAGCGACATCTGGATTGATTCGCTGGCACTGTCGCGCATCGCGCTTCCGCGCCTGGCATCGCATAAGCTGTCTTTCATGGCCGACCTGTTTGGCTGCGACTCGGTGTCGCACCGCGCCAATGCCGATGTCGACGCCCTGTGTGGTGTATGGCGCGTGTTGCTCGTGGCGCTCACCGACTTGCCCCAGGGCTTAATGGCGCGCCTGGCCGACATGCACCCCGACGTACCCTGGTCCTATCGTCCTATCTTCTCGTTCTTGGCGGGGCAGAACCCCGGTTCCATCTTCTCTCTCAGCGCCGCCCGCGCCGACGTACTCAAGGCCGATCGGGCCGATGATCGCGTTGATGCGGACGAGCTACCGGTCCTTAAGATGCCGAGCCGCGAGGAAATCGAGACGGACTATGCCCCGGGCGGCCTGGTTAATCGCATGTATCCCACGTACGAGCCGCGCGATGAGCAGATCGCGATGGCGCTCGAGGTCCGTGACGCACTCGTTACGGGAACGCATCGCGTAATTGAGGCGGGCACGGGCGTCGGCAAATCGATGGCTTACCTGGTGCCTTTTGCCGAGGCCGCTCGCCGCAACAACATCACGGTTGGTATCGCGACTAAATCGAATAATCTTGCGGACCAGCTCATGTATCATGAGCTGCCCAAACTTGCCGAGCAGCTGGACGGAGGCCTATCGTTTTGCGCCCTCAAGGGCTATGACCACTATCCATGCTTGCGCAAGCTTGAGCGCATGAGCCGCGGGCAAGTCGAAATTACGACTAAGCGTGATCCTGCCGACACGCTTACGGCAGTCGCGGTCATCACGGCGTACGTGTGTCAGTCGGCCGATGGCGACCTCGACTCGCTCGGCATTCGCTGGCGCAGCGTCAACCGTCCCGACTTTACGACGGCGTCGCGCGAGTGCGCCCGTCGCCTATGCCCGTTTTTCCCCGATAAATGCCTGGTCCACGGCGCCCGCCGTCGCGCGGCGCATGCCGATGTAGTGGTCACCAACCATTCCCTGCTGTTCCGCAATGTTGCGGCCGAGGGCAGAATCTTGCCTCCGATTCGTCACTGGGTGATCGATGAGGCCCACTCCATCGAGCGCGAGGCGCGCCGTCAATGGGCGCGCGTGGTGTCGGCGGATGAATCGCGCGTTCTGTTTGAGCGCCTGGGTGGCTCGAGCACCGGCGCGCTGAGCCAGGTTTCCCGCGATTTGGCAACCTCGGAGGGCTCTACGCTCTACTTGGGTCTAACCGCCAAGGCGACGTCGACGGTTGCGCGCGCGAGCATGGCAATCGCCGACGTGTTTGACGGCGTTCGCGAGCTCGGCCGCCGTGCCCGCGGGGGCTATGACAATGCGAACCTATGGATTGGCCCCGAGCTGCGCGAATCTGACGACTGGCATGATTTCTTACAGTCGGCCTGCACTGCCATCGACGCATTGGAACAAGCTGACAAGAGCGTCGACGCGCTGGTACAAGCCGTCGCCGCCGACAAGCCCGAGGTTGTTGTCGACCTGGGTGATATCTCGCGCCGCCTACACGAGCTGGCCGAGAACCTCAAACTCATCATCGACGGTACCGATGAACACTACGTGTACTCGCTGCAAGTCAATCGCAGATTGCGTGCCGGCGGCGAGTCGATGACCGCGGAGCGCATCGATATTGGCGAGGCCTTGGCAACCGAGTGGTTGCCCGAGGTCCACACGGCTATCTTTGCCTCGGCGACCATGACGGTTTCCAAGAGCTTTGAGCACTTTAACCACGCCGTCGGCCTCGATCGCATCGGTGCCTCGACATCATCGTCGCTGCACTTGGATTCGAGCTACGACTTCGATTCGAATATGGCCGTGGTCGTG
>CAJMPE010000044.1 GCA_905215275.1 uncultured bacterium
CGCGCACGCCAACTTCGTCATCGTGCGGGAAAAAGAGCATGGCAACGCCGTAGTCGCCTTCCCCTGGCAAAAGCTGGCCTTCCTTCTGCGCTTCCTTGCGAAAGAAGCGGTGCGGAATCTGGAAGAGCACGCCCGCGCCGTCGCACTTTGCGACGCCCGAGCCGACGGCTGTCGAGCCGCAGCAGGACGGCGATCCCGCCGACCGCGTAACCGAAGATCTCAACCTTCCGGACGTCTCCGATGCCGAGTCGGGCAACGATGCCGACACCGTCTCCCCCGGCGACACCGCCGAGATCGATGTCGCCGCCGTGGAGGCAAAGCTCAAAGATCCCGGCTCGACCATGAGCTTTGAGCCGCTGACCGACGAGCGCATCGAGACCGACTCGACCTACGACGCCGGCACCACCACGCAGCTTATGTGGGGCGCCCGCTCCGACGTCGGATGCGTACGCCCGCACAATGAGGACTCCTATCTGGTGCAGTCGCCGCTCTTTTGCGTGTGCGACGGCATGGGAGGACACGCCGCCGGCGAGGTGGCATCCTCCATCGCCGTCGAGACCATCGCCAAGACGGCGCCGCAGTCCGCCGACGCCGCGCGCCTGGCCGCAGCCGTTGAGGCCGCCAACGCCGCCGTGATCGAGGCCGCCCTCAACGGCCTGGGCAAACCCGGCATGGGGTGCACGGCCACCTGTGCCTACATCGAAAACGACACGCTCGCCATCGCCCACGTGGGCGACTCGCGCGCCTACCTGCTCCACGAGGGTACGCTCATCCGCGTGACCCGCGACCACTCCTACGTGGAGGAGCTCGTGGATGCCGGCGAGATTACGGCCGACGAGGCCCGCGTCCACCCCAAACGCTCGGTCATCACCCGCGCGCTGGGCTCGGATCCCGCCATGTATGCCGACCACTTTACCCTGCACATCGAGGAAGGCGACCGCCTGATTCTGTGCTCCGACGGTCTTTCGAGCATGATTCCCGATAGCGATATCGAGAACATCGCCACGCAGTCTTCGAGCGCACAGATCTGTGTCGACAACTTGGTGGACGCGGCGCTCGCCGCCGGCGGCCACGACAACGTGACCGTGGTGGTCGTCGATCTGGTCGACGACGGCGTCATGCGCGAGGCAAAACGCGTCCGACGCCGCAATGTCACCATCGCCTCCATCTTGGCCCTTGTCTTTGTGCTGGTAGCAGGCATCTGGGCATACACGGGCGTCACCGGCTCCTATTACTTGGGAACCTACCACGGCAATGTCGCCGTCTGGCGCGGCCTACCCGGCAAGACGCTCGGGGTCGAGCTCCACTGGCTCGAGAGCGAAACCAGCATCAAGCTGTCCGACCTGCCCGAAGACACGCAAAACCGCCTGAAGGCAGGCATTCCACAAACGAGCGTCGACGATGCGCAGGACACCATTTCCAAGTACCGCCATCAGATTGACGAGGAGCAGACCCGTCAGGTGATTGACGCGCAAACGATTCGCGACAACACCGATCAGGAATCCACATCCGAGTCAGATTCCGAGAAAACCGCCGAACAGTCAGCCGAGGCCGAAGCCTCCGATAAGAATTAGAAAGGGAGTGCCGCTTATGAGTCGCCGCAACACCGAACTGCTCTTGCTCATCGCCTCGGCGTTCCCCGTCATCCTGCTCTATGCGATGTACGTGCTCACCGCGGGTGCCACGGTTTCCTTTGAGACGCTCGCCGTGCCGATCGGCCTGTTCGCCGCCTTCGCCGCGGCGCATATCGCCGTGCGCATCCTGGCGCCCGGCGCCGACCCCGCCATCCTGCCCATCGTCTTTGTGCTCTCGGGCATCGGCATCACATTCGTGACGCGCCTGGCCCCCGACCTCGCCATCTCGCAGCTCATCATCTTGTTTGTCTCGGTGGCGCTCATGGTGGGAACGCTCGCACTGGTTAAGAACCTCGACGTGGTCATGCGCTACAAGTACACCTTTGGCATTATCGGCATCATCCTGCTGATGCTGCCGATCTTTATCGGCACCACGATCTCGGGCTCCAAGCTGTGGATTCGCATCGCGGGCTTCACCATCCAGCCTGGCGAGTTCGCCAAGGTCTTCATCGTCTTGTTCCTGGCAGGCTATCTGGCCGAGAACCGCGAGCTGCTCTCCATCTCCAACCGCAAGATCCTGGGCCTCAAGATTCCGCGCTTCCGCCTGCTGCTGCCGCTGTTTGCCGTGTGGGGCGTGTGCCTGCTCATCGTCGTCTTCGAACGCGACCTGGGCTCGGCCGTCCTGTTCTACACCATCTTTTTGCTGATGCTCTATGTTGCCACGGGACGTTTTTCGTACGTCATCATCGGCCTTGCGCTGCTGGCCGTTGGAGCCGTGGGCGCCTACAAGTTCCTGTCGCACGTGCAGGTGCGCTTTCAGGTCTGGGTCGATCCGTTTAAGGACGCCCAGGGCCAGGGCTACCAGATCGTACAGTCACTTTACTCGCTGGCTGACGGTGGCCTGGTTGGCGTCGGCATCGGCAACGGCATGGCAAACAACATCCCCGTCGTCGAGTCCGACTTTATCTTCTCGGCCATCGGCGAGGAAATGGGGCTTTTTGGCGGCGGCGCCGTGCTCATCCTGTTTATGCTTTTTGCCGTGCGTGGCCTCACCACGGCCGCCCGCGCCAAGTCCGACCTTGCCGCCTTTAGCGCGACCGGCCTTACGGCGGCCATCAGCTTCCAGGCATTCTTAATCGTTGGCGGCGTAACCCGCCTGATCCCGCTGACTGGCGTCACCCTGCCCTTTATGAGCCAGGGCGGCTCCTCGCTGCTGGCGAGCTTTATCATCGTCGCGCTACTGCTGCGCGCCGGCGACGAGGCAACCGGACGCGAAGCCGAGCTCACCGGCACCGGCACCATGGCCGCCATCACCGATGACCAGGTCGCATCCGCCGTCGCCCCGACCGGTACGCGTTTTGCCAGCGCACCTTCCTACAGCCACGGCAACCACTCCGCGGGCTCTCGCATGCGTCGTCGCCTGCTCGACACGCCAGAGTCCGGCGTGCTCGGCCGCGTGGCACTTGCCAACCGTCTGACTCGTGCCGTGTTTGCTTTCACGGCGCTGTTCGCCATCCTTATCGGCAACCTCACCTATGTCCAGGTCATCAAGGCGAAGGACTATCAGGACATGCCGACCAACAACCACACCATCGCCCGCTCCAAGTACATCCAGCGTGGCTCCATCATCACGTCCGACGGCGTGACGCTAGCCGAGTCGTTGCAGCAGGAGGACGGCACCTACGCCCGTTCCTACCCCAACGGCAACATGGCCGCGCACGTGGTGGGCTACGTGAGCCAGCAATACGGCACCGCCGGCATCGAGAGCGTCATGAACGATACGCTCACCGGCTCCAAGGATTACTCCAGCTGGAACAACGCCATCGCGTCGCTCGCGGGGCAGACCCAGCCGGGCAATACCGCCAAGCTCACCATCGACTCGCGCATCCAGACGGCTGCCGAGCAGGCGCTCAAGGGCTTTAAGGGCGCTGTGGTGGTCATGGATCCGCGCACCGGTGCGGTCCTTGCGTGCGCGAGCTCGCCCACCTACGACAACACCAACATCGATGCGCTGCTCCAGTCGGGCGGCGGCGAGGACGGCTCCATGTACGACCGCGCCATGGACGCGCTCTACACCCCGGGCTCGACCTTTAAGGTCGTCACACTCTCCGCGGCGCTCGAGACCGGCACCGCCAGCCTTACCAGCACGTACCAGGCGCCCGGCTCCATGGATATTGGCAACGCGCCGGTCACCAACGATGCCAACGAGAGCTACGGCACCATCAGCCTGCAGCAGGCCTTCGCCGTGTCGTCCAACGTCGTCTTTGGCCAGGTGGCAAACGAGGTCGGCGCCAGCTCGCTCGTCCAGTTTGCCAACGCCTTTGGCTACGGTCAAAAGCTCGGCCAGGATCTGACCACCGCGGCTTCCATCATGGCCGACCCGTCGCTTATGACCGAATGGGAGACCGCTTGGGCAGGCGCCGGACAGCCCGTCGGCATGGACCACACGCCTGGCCCGCAGACCACCGTTATGCAGAATTGCGTGATCGCTGCGGCTATCGCCAACAGCGGCGTGGTCATGGACCCGTTCTTTGTGTCCCAGATACTCGCCCCGGACGGAACCGTGGTTAAGACCACGCAGTCCCGCTCGCTGGGCCAGGCTGTCAGCTCTGCCACGGCCGACCAGGTCAAGCAGGCCATGCTCGCCGTCGTCCAGTCCGGTACCGGCACCGATGCCCAGATTCCGGGCGTCAAGGTTGCCGGCAAGACCGGTTCGGCCGAGACCGGCGGCACCAACGTCAACTCTATGTTTGTTGGCTTTGCACCTTACGATTCACCCACGGTTGCCATCTCGGTGGCCCTGGAGGATTACGACAAACACGACGTCGAGGCGGCCAAGATCGCCGGCATCGTCCTGACCGCGGCGCTCGCCGCACAGGGAGCGTGATGCCCGTGATCAAAGCGGATACTTGGGACGCGCCGCGGCCGATGAGCTAGCGACAACGCGCCACACGGCCCCAGCGGCCATACATTTGGTACTACACACATCGTTGAGCGAATAGTTATGTTAGGAGCAGGAATGGAACAGAGGGTCCTCGGGGGAAGATACCTCCTCAAGGATAAGGTGGGAACGGGCGGTATGGCGACCGTCTTCCGTGCACAGGATCAGGTCCTCGACCGCACGGTTGCCGTCAAGATCATGCTGCCGCAGTATGCTGGCGACGCAACCTTCGCCGCACGCTTTAAGCAGGAGGCCCAGGCAGCAGCCGGTCTCTCCTCCCCCTATATCGTGGGCGTCTACGATTGGGGCAAGGACGGCGACACCTATTACATCGTCATGGAGTACCTGCGCGGCACCGACCTTAAGAGCGGCATCAAGAGCCACGGCGCCCTCGACCCCAAGAAGGTCGCCCAGATCGGCTCGCAGATCAGCTCCGCGCTTTCGGTCGCCCACAAGCACGAGATCATCCACCGCGACATTAAGCCGCAAAACATCATGGTGCTGCCCGACGGCAACATCAAGGTGATGGACTTTGGCATCGCACGCGCCAAGAACAGCCACCTCACGCAGGATAACAACGTGCTGGGCACCGCCCACTATGTAAGCCCCGAGCAGACCCGCGGCCAGGACCTCGGCCCCACCTCGGATATCTACTCGCTGGGTGTCGTCATGTACGAGTGTGCCACCGGCCGCGTACCCTTTGACGGCGACGACGCCATCTCGGTCGCGCTCAAGCAGGTCAATGAGCTCCCCATCCCTCCGAGCCAGATCAACTCCGGCGTCGATGCCGACCTGGAGCGCATTATCCTCAAGTGCATGGAGAAGGACCCGGCAAACCGCTTCCAGACGGCCGACGAGCTGCGCCAGGTACTCAACAGCTACCTGTCCGGCCGTGCCGTCAATGTCTCGGAGCCCACGCGCATCATCGGTGCCGCCGGCGACCTGGGTGCCACCAAGACCCGCGAGCTTTCCGACTCAACGCGCGCTATGGTTCGTCCCGTCTCGGGCGTGAGCGGTCAGAATACCGCCCGTAGCGCTGTCTCGGGCTCCACGGGCTCCTACGAGGTCGAGAAGCCTAAGTCCAACAAGAACAAGATCATCGCCGCCGTGATTGCCGCCGTCGCCGTGATTGGCGTGGTGGTGGCCTTTGCCACGGGCATGTTCAGTGGCGAACAGGTCACGGTGCCCGACGTGCTGGGCAAGGACCAGGAGACCGCTATTGAGCTGATCAAGGAAGCCGGCCTTGAGGTTGGCACCGTCGACCAAAGCTACAACGACGATGTCGACGAGGGAAAGGTCGCCGAGCAGACCCCCAACGGCAACACCAAGAAGGCCAAGGGCACGAGGGTGAACCTGGTAATCTCCAAGGGCCCTAAGCCCTCCGAGAAGGTTGAGGTTCCGCAGCTCCTCGGCCTGACCAAGGACCAGGCCGAGGCCGCACTGGCAAGCGTGGGCCTGAAGGGCAGCGCTTCGGAGGAAGCCAATGAGGCCGAAGAGGGCCAGGTCTTTGAGCAGAGCACTGCTGCCGGCAAGGAGGTCGAGAAGGGCACGACCATCTCGTACAAGGTCTCTGGCGGCCCGGACACCACCTCGGTGCCCGATCTGACCGACATGACCGAGGCCCAGGCACGCAACGCTCTCGACATGGCCGGCTTTGGCGTCGACGTGAGCTACCAGGAAAACGACTCGGTTACCGAGGGCACCGTAATTAGCTGGAACCCTAGCGGCAAGCAGAAGCCCGGTGCCACGATCACCGTCGTCATCGCCAAGAAGTCCGGCAAGGCCAGCATCCCGGGCAACCTGTACGGCAAGAGCATCTCCGCCGCCGTCACCGCGCTCAACAACGCCGGTTTCTATAACATCGCATTCTGCGATCAGAACGGCAACCCCGTGAGTGGCAACGAGAATGCCACCGTTACGGGCGTCTCCCCCACCGGCAAGCAGTCCACCGACAGCACGATCACGCTGACGGTTTCCATCTCCGGTTCCAGCGACAACTCCGAGTCCAGCAACTAACGTCGATCGCTTGTTGCTCCGAGCGGTTTAGACCGCAAACACATTCGCTCAGAAGCGCCCGCTTGCTCCCCCAGCACGCGGGCGCTTTGCGTGTCTCAGTAGACATCTGGTGATTTGATTTGGAAAATGTGGACGGACCCGCAGCCGGACGGGTAGAATGTTTCTAGAAAACGACGCATCCCGCGTAAGTGTTAAGGAGCGCGGGCGGCCTAGTTTTCTAACGTGTTAAACGGCCGGGCTGCAACCCCGGCCGTTTTTATTTGCGCTTGCGGCGCAAATGCCGAGAACCGTCCGCACCGCGCGTGCGCCTACGGACCTTAAACCGAACCTCATACGAGTCAAGAAACGCGATGACGAACGTGCCCACCGCCGCGAGGGCGGCGAGCGCGTTAAGGAATTTCAGCATTTGGGGACCTCCGATCGAGTCGTCGGCCGCCCGCGCACGGGATGCGTCGCAAGGGTATTTTACTGCGAGCACTCGCACTTACAGCTGGTAAACGCAATATTTGCAAACATTTGTTCGCTAATCATACACTCGATCATACAAGCGATGGAGGCTGGCTGCGTTATCCAAAAAACGGGGCAGACTCCAGTGCGGAGTCTGCCCCGAAAAGAGAATGGCAAAGCAAGAACGTGGATGGACGAGAAAAGTGTCCGCAAGTCTCATGGCCATCACATCCCACCTGCCAAAGGGATGGGTGAGTGAGCGTTACTCCTGCTCGGACTCCTCAGCCTGCTTACGGCTGCGGATGAGGTGCGCCACGCCGATGCACAGCACCGCGCCGCCAGCGATCCAGGTGAAGGTCACGCCGTTGAGACCGGTGAGCGGGAGGCCGGAGCCCTTCTTGTTCGCAATAGTAATGGACATGACCGAACCATTTGCAGTACCAGGAGTGACCTCTTCTTCTTTTTCGCTGACGGTCAGCTCCGTCAATTTACCGCTCTCATTGTAAGTCGGCTTCACGATAATCTGGAAGGGGGCGATGGTGTTGTAGCTCGAAGGAGTGGTCGTTTCGGCAATCTCGTACGTACCCTCAACGAGACCGGGGATACGGACCTTGCCATCTGCGCTATCGGTCATAAACTCAGAAGCCTCTTCTTCAGTCCTGACAAGGGTTCCGTCATTTTTCAACCATTTGCCAGCAGATTCAGAATCTCCGTTATTAACGACCTTGACCTTAAAGCCAGCGACAAGTTTTTTATCCTGATTGCCTGCCTCAACCTTGGTAATATCAAGGCCAAAAACGTAGTCGGTGACTTCCTTTGGCGTAGAGGTGCCAGTGGTACTAGTCATGGGATTGTTGGAGTAGACAAGCTTGACCTCGTTGGTGTTACCGGTGGCCGTGTATTCAGCATCGCTAGTAAGCTCGGCCTTGTAGGTCACAACGACCTTGGAAGTCTTGGTCAAGGTCACGTTCGAAGCCTTTGCAGCGGCCTTGAGGTCTTCAAAGGAAATCGTCAGGTCATGGCCTGTAACATTTTTGGACTCATCAGTAGTATCCTTAACCTGCACACTGTAGTCTGCAGGCTGGACAGGCTTGTCGTCAATAGTCACAGCAACGGAATCTTTGTCGGCTTTCAGTCCAACGGAAAGGTGATCCTGGAACACATATTTGTACGTGGCGAAGGTGTCGATGTTATCGGCAACTGTGCCGATCAGCTTGTACTCGATTTTCTCACCAATCTGCGAGTCGCTCACCTTTCCCCATTCCGTGCCCTCGAACACCTGCTTATCGACAGTGGGAATACTGGTCTTCTCGGTAATTGAAACCGCTTCATCTCCGACAACAGCGAAGATAGGGGCGGTGGCGGTTTCGGTGCCTGCGACAGTCTGGGTATCAGTCACAAAGAGCCAATAGCCGTGTGAAAGGTTGTTGGCAACACCATTCGAAGTGGCCGCGAGATCACTTGAATCATTCAGATCGGTCACCTTAGCCACAGCAGCCGCAATCTTATATGCAGCAGAGTCAGATGCTACGCTAGTCGTTTTACCGGTGTGCATCACGTTCTTGCTAATCCAATCTGCAGCATCCTGGGCGGTTGCGATATTGGTGACCTTATCGAATTCCCCAATCGCTTCCTTAACAGCAGCTTCAACCTTGTCGTTGGCCCATGCGATATTGCTCACAAGCGTCTGGCCGTTCTCATCCTTTGCCACATCAGCGTCAAAAATCTTGTAACCCTTGAATTCGGTATCGTTCCCCGACGCTTTTCGATGGTCACCGAGCCGTTCGCGTCCCCCTCAGCAAACGCCATCGTGACCGGGGCCATAACTCCGCCGAAGCTCAGCGCTGCCGTGAGGCCGGCGGTTACTGCCAGGCGTGCGATGTTCTTGCTCATGCTCATCTTCTTTTCCTCCGTTTTCCGGTTGGTTCTCATTCGATCGATCATCATCTGTCTGTGCCTTAGCATCTGCTTCGTTATGTCTCGCCCCGTTCTCTGTGGGGCTGCCAGCTACTCTTTATGGCTGCCACTTCCCCGCTTGACCAGGAGCGCGACCACGATGAGCGCGGCTCCGGCGACCGCTGCGGCGGCCGCGGCGTACATTGCCATATCGCCAGTCGAGGGCATAAAGCCTCCGGTGGTAATGCTAGGGGGTGTGCCGGTGGGCGTGTTAATGAGCGACGCCTCCAGGCTGCCCGTCGACCCGTCCGCGCTGTCGGCGCGCAGGGGCGACTCGGCCGTGATGGTGAGCTTGGGCTTGGCGGCGGCCACCTGGTCGACGTCCAGACCCTCGGCCTTGACCGTCACGGAGCGTGTGCCCTCAAAGGCGGTGTAGCCCTTGGGCGCCTTGAGCTCGCGGACCTCCAGCTTGCCCGAGTCCACGCCCGAGACGGCCACGCGACCGTCCTCGCCCGTGGTGACGGTGGCCTTACCCTCTGCATCCCACGTGCCGTCAGCCGCTAGCGTGCGGCCGCGGTCGTCGGCGATGTTCAGGACCGCCCCGGGCAGCGGCTTGTCGCCGTCGCTACCGCGCTTGGTGAGCGCGAGATCCCAGGTGTAGGCGCACGCATCGTCGCTCGGCGTGCGGGTGAAGCCGGCGTCGCCGGACTGGTCGGCAAAGGGAGAGCGCGGGTAGCGCAAGTAGACCTCGTTGGGGTTGCCCTTCGCGATGCCGTGGTTGCACGCGCTGTTGAGCGGTGCGTTGTACACGGCGACCACGCGGGCGCCTGCGGTAAAGGCGTCGGCCCCGCCGAGCGCGGCGATCAGGTCGCCGGTGCGCACGGTGAAGGTCTTGCCGTCGGTCGCTACCTTGGTGGCGCACTCGGCCGTGATATCGGTCCAGCCCTTCGCGGGGTCGGTGCCGACGCGGCCGTCCTTGTCGGCCGAAACGGTGTCGAAGCCGCCGTCCGTGCCCGCCGCCACGTACACGCGCATGCTCGCGGCGACCTTGGAGGGGTCGAGCCCCGCGCTCATGGTGTCGACGAACTGCACCGTATAGGTGTCGTAGGCCGTGAGGCCCGCCGGGACCGTGGCCGAGAGGCGCCAGTACAGGTCGTCGGCGACCGTGGCGTCGGCGGCCTTCTGCCAGGCGGCGGTGCTGTCCTCCAGCACGTGCTTTTGGACCTTGGGCGTCGCCGCCTTGGACTTGACGGTGACGGCGCTGCCGCCGACCAGGGCCATGATCGGCGCGGTGCCGGCCTCGCCCTGGGCGACGGCGTCGTCGTCGGCGACGATGAGCCAGTAGCCACAGGACAGCTTGGCCGCCGTGCCCGCGTTAAGGGCCACGGGCACGGCGTCAGAGCTCTGGAGGGAACGAGCGAGCTGTGCGCTCAGCGCGCTCGTAAGGTGGGAATCGGTGTTGAGCCACTCGGCAGCTTCCTGTGCGGTGGCCTGGGAATTGGGCATGCCGGCGCTGTGCAGCACAGGCAGCGCGGCGTCGCGCACGGCGTCGCTTGCCCAGGCGAGGTCGGTGGCGATCTTGGCGTCGCTGTCGCCGTCGACGACGTTGGCGCTAAAGATCTGGTAGGCGTCGTAGCTGCGCGCCACGGTGCCTCTCACCGTGATGGAACCGGTCGAGGTCGGCGCGGCCTGCGCGGATGCGGGGAACACAACCGCGCAGGTGCCGATCAGGAGGGCAAGCAGCGCAAACAAGATCGGGAAGGAGCAAACTCTCTTATTCACGACGCTCGCCCCCCTTCGCATTCGCCTTGCGACGAATGTGCATCCAGGCCGCAGCAGCGCAAAGCACCGCCGCGCCGGCAAGGTACGTCAGAGTGACGCCCGACATACCAGAAAGGGGCAAAGAGGTGGAGTAGGTGTTGGTGAAGGTGGAGGCGGGAATGGCGTCGGGCGCGGCGGCGGAGGGTTCAACCACGACGCCCTGCCCGTTCTCGCCAAGGGTGTTGCCCATGTCGTCCTTCATCTGCGTAACGGTGGTAGAGGTGGTAAGACCGGTGTACTTGCCAGTGGTCTCATTCATGACGGCCTTCACCGTGACGGCAACCTGGTACTCGGCCTTGGAGTAGCGGAGCTTATCGATGGCACCGGTGGTAGGCGCGACCTCCTTCACCGTGTAGGTGTAGGTCCTGGCGTAGTCACCCGCCGTACCGGGGATATCGGACAGGTGCGACTTGTTGAACGTCATGGCGCCAAAGGTCGCCGTGATGTTGTTGGGCTTGGCGGCGTCGGTCTCCCCTGCTGCGGGTGCAATGGAGAGGTCTGCCGGGTTAGGAATGGGCACGTTGGTTGCGTAATCCCCCGTAGCCTCGATGTTGAAGTCGAACGCAACGTATTTCCCGCTGGAATCCTTCGGCCAGTCCGTATTACGGACGGACTTAGTCACCGGGATTTCCACGGACGTGGTGGTGAGAGAATCGGAGATGTACGTAGTGCCCTCAACAATGCTCGGTTTCTTTCCCTCGGTCCACGCAATGGAACCGTCCGCCTTGGACACCGTGAACTCGTAGGTTGTCTGGTTCAGCTCGTAGCCAAACGGCGCCTGGGTCTCCGTGAGCGTGTACGTGCCCGGCAGCAGACCCTCGAGCTTGAACTTGCCATCGGCGGGATCAGAATCTGCCCACTTGTTGCTGACAGCTTCCGCATTCGTATCGTTATCAATCACAGTCAGGGATGCAGCGTCCGGAATTTCGGCACCATCGGCATCCTTTACCTTGGTAAGCGCCCACTCGGAACCAGCCAAAGGAGTGTGTCCCGTGTCGCTCTCCTCAACCTTGGTCCAAGACACCGTACCGGTGATCTTGGTGTTGGAGATGGCGCCCGTGGTGTTGGAATCATCGAATGAAACGAGCTCATTTCCGTTCACCGTGTCCACATGACCCTGAACATAGTTCACCTGCTCGCCGGTGTTGTTCATGGTTGCGTAGTAGATGGTGTCCGACTTCTGATAACCAGCCGGCGCCTTGACCTCGCGAATGTAGTACGTGAAGTAGTCTTTATCGTTGGGATCGCCAATTTTGGCCTTCTGATTCAAATAGTTGAACTGAAGCTCGCCATCATCCGAAGAGTAATCATTGGCACCGCCATCCGTTACCGTAACGATGGGATACGTTTCATTCTTGGCATCATCGACAGTGCCGTATATCGTCCACGAGGAACCAGAAAGCGGCGTCATGCCGTCCGCAGCGTCGACCTTGCTCCACGCAATGGCAGAGCCGTCCGGTGTATACGACCCAGACCACGGGAAGTTGTGACGCTCCTGATCCATATCGATGACGGAAGCCGAGTTACCCTCGAGATTTGTGAAGTTGTACGCGATCTTAGGGTTGTTCATCATGAAATCTTCGCCCACGTACACACGACCGTTGGTGGTCACATGGTCGTCGAAGCTTCCGTTGGGAACGAGAATCGATCCGAGCAT
>CAJMPE010000045.1 GCA_905215275.1 uncultured bacterium
AAAACGTGCCGCATGCGCCCCTTGGCACGTGCGGCACGTTAGAATAGACAAGACTATGCTCGTTTTGGCAGATAGGAGCGCAAGGATGGCGATCACGCCCGCAGAAATCGCGGAAACCCGCGGCATGGTTGAGGAGCAGAACCTCGACATCAGGACCATCACCATGGGTGTTTCGCTCATGGGTTGCGGCGACGAGAACCTCGACCGCATGTGCACGAAGATCTACGACCACGTGACGCACACGGCTGAGCACCTGGTCGAGACAGCCGAGAACCTTGAGCGCGAGTACGGTATCCCCATCGTCAACAAGCGCGTCTCCGTCACCCCGGTGGCGCAGATCGCCGCGTGCTGCAAGGATGAGGACCTCACCCCCATCGCGCATGCCCTCGACCGTGCGGCCGAGACGCTCGGCATCGATTACCTGGGTGGCTTCTCCGCACTCGTCCAGAAGGGCATCGGCGACGCCGACCGCCGCGTCATCCAGTCCATCCCCCAGGCGCTCGCTACCACCAGCCGCGTCTGCTCCAGCGTCAACGTCGCCAGCCTGCGCGCCGGCATCAACATGGATGCCGTGCTCATGGCGGCTCAGACCATCATCGACGCCGCCAAGCTTACGGCCGACCAGGATTCCGTCGGCGCTTCCAAGTTTGTCTGCTTTGCCAATATGGTCGAGGACTCCCCGTTTATGGCGGGCGCCGTCCACGGCGGTGGCGAGGCCGACGCCGTCATCAACGTAGGCGTTTCGGGCCCCGGCGTTATGGCCGCAGCCCTGGAGACGCTGCCCGATTCCGCATCGATGATGGAGGTCGCCGAGAAGATTAAGCAGACCGCCTTTAAGATCACCCGCGCCGGCGAGCTCATGAGCCGCGAGGCCGCCCATCGCCTGGGTGTCGAGAAGGGCATTGTCGACCTGTCGCTGGCTCCCACGCCTGCCATCGGCGACTCCGTTGCCCGCATCCTCGAGATCATCGGTGTTGGCACCTGCGGTGGCCCGGGCACGACCTGCGCGCTCGCCATGCTCAACGATGCCGTCAAGAAGGGCGGCGTCATGGCCAGCTCCAGCGTGGGTGGTCTCTCCGGCGCCTTTATCCCCGTGTCCGAGGATGCCGGCATGATCGCCGCCGTCGAGGCCGGCGCGCTTTCGCTCGAGAAGCTCGAGGCCATGACCTGCGTGTGTTCCGTCGGCCTGGACATGATCGCCATCCCCGGCGACACCCCGGTCGAGACCATCGCCGGCATCATCGCCGACGAGATGGCTATCGGCGTCATCAACAACAAGACCACGGCCGTCCGCGTGATTCCCGCCATTGGCAAGGGCGTGGGCGACTGCGTCGAGTACGGCGGCCTGTTCGGCCGCGCGCCCATCATGCCGGTGAACCCCAACGCCGGCACCGTGCTTGCCCACCGTGGCGGACGCTTCCCGGCGCCGCTGAACTCGCTCAAGAACTAGCTGAGGGGGACTGGCGAGGAGCCCCGGGGAGGGCAAATATATAAGGTCGCCTGCTCGGACAGTCCTGACTCGCTCGGAGAGCACATTAAGTGCTCTCCGGCTCGTGCGGAACTCGCGATCGACCTTATATATTTGCCCTCCCCGGGGCTCCCGCACATCGGGATCTCAGTTGAGTTCCATCCCGGTTGCAGTTGCTTCGCTCCTGCACTACATGGTCGATACGGCGGTTTGGCGTTGGATCGGTTCTTTCTGATATATGCTGGTTGCGGCTCTTCTTTTGGGAGGAGTCGCTTTTTTGTTGCTAGGAGGTTGGCCCGTGGTTGATGGGGATGCTCGCTCTGAGCTGCTTTCTGCTGATTGGAATGGCGAATGGATGCGCTTGCAGGCTGGTCGGCGGCGGGCTGACGATTCTTTTGAGTGGGATAAGCGGGCTCGGCATTTTCGGCCGCTTGAGACTGCTCCGTATGCTCGGGATTTTATGAAGCTGTTAGCGCTTGAGCCTGGTGAGTCGGTGCTTGATATGGGGTGTGGGGCTGGGTCGATTGCTATTCCGCTTGCGCAAGACGGACATCCTGTGATTGCTGCTGACTTTTCCCCTGCTATGTTGGGCACGCTTGATGCTGGCATTGAGTACTATGGGCTCGAAGATCGCATTACACCGCTTGAGCTTGCTTGGGATGATGACTGGGACTTGGTTGGACCGGTCGCGAAAGCGGTAGATGTTGCCTTTGCCAGTCGCTCTGTCACCACGACCAACCTAAAAGGCGCGCTTGCCAAGCTTGATCGAACGGCTCGTCGGCGTTGTGCCGTCACGATGGTCGCCAACTCCAGCCCGCGCTATGACCTGCACCTGATGAACGCCATCGGTGCCTCGGTTACCTGCAGTAATGGCTTTGTGTATGCCTTCAATATCCTCATTCAGATGGGTGCCCTGCCGCAGGTTACGTACTTTGAATCGCCTCGTCGCGATACCTTCGATAGCCTTGAGGCGGGCGTGGCGGACTTCTCCCGCATGCTCGAGCACGGTAACGAGGATAAGATTGACCGTCTGCGCGGCTACGTCGCTCAGCATATGATTGAGAATCCCCATGCCGGCGAGCCAGGGTCCAAGGGCGTGCCGCAGGGGCGCTACATGCTCGACCACGTCCGCAAGGTCCGTTGGACGTTTATTGCATGGGAGCCGGTCTCTTCGAGCCGTCCATAGACCGCTTTCAGCCGCCGTACACGTCCGCCTGTAACCCGCGCTGTTCTCCCGCTCCGCATCCGCATTCTTTTTGAACTGGGCAAACACGCCCCACACCGCGCCGTTCCTGCGCTATCGTGGGACAGTTCACGTAGATTAAGGCCCCATCGCGGGGCGCCCCATAACATAGAAAGCGAGAACCCATGGCACTGACAGGAGCCCAGGTCAAGCAGCTTCGCAGCATGGCCCATCACCTCAACCCCGCCATCATCATCGGCAAGTCCGACATCAACGAGGGCACCGTCGAGCAGACGGTCGCCTACCTGGAGAAGCACGAGCTCGTTAAGTGCTCCGTACTCGATGGTTCCAGCCTTTCCGCCCGCGAGGCCGCCGAAGAGCTCGCCGATCGCTGCCATGCCGAGGTCGTCCAGGTTATCGGCCGCAAGTTCTCGCTGTATCGCGAGTCCTCGCGCAAGGACATCGAGAAGATTAAGCTCGTCTAAGAGCCAACGATCCGGCGAGCCAACATACATTAAGCTTGCGAGCGTCCGAGCAATTCGGACGCTCATTTTTTTATCGCTCGACGAGCACGCGGTTAAGCCTGCCCTCCACCAAGCGCTCGTACAGACGCCGCGTCTCGGGCTCGGGCACGCCATTGACCTGCTCCCTCAGGTGATGCATATGCCCACTGTACAGCTCGACGATATCGCGTCGTCGCCCCGCCGCACCGTAGACGCGCATAGCGCAACGCACCATGTCCTCGCGCGCCGTCTCTTGCCGCAACCCCGACTCCACCAGCCATACCGCCGACTGCAGGTCGTTTTCTTCTAGGGCGGCATTCGCGCCCCGAATCATGCAGTCGATATACTTCGATTCCATAATGCGCCGCATACGCAAAAAGTAGGTGGGATTACAGCCATTGGGAACATACAACGGGCCGGCATAGAGCTGCTCGATCTTAAGGCACAGCTCGATCAGATGGGGTCCGCGCGCACCCGTGCGATTTCCCAAAACTTCGCGGCTTATCTGATCAAACAACCGCACGTCGGTCTTGACGTAATCGCCGTTAAGCCCAATGCACTCGTTTTGGATCAGCACACACGACTTGCCATCCGGTGTCGGCCCCAAGGCCGAACGCAGGCGCGATATCGTCGAGTACAGATTGTTACGGGCGCTATTGAACTCGGCATGGGGCCACAGCTCCATAGCCAGCGTCTCGCGGTCGACCAGTGCATCCATGCCCAGCGCAAGCCGCTCGGCAAGCGTCGCCGCTTTCTTGCGGCGCCACATCTTATCCGTGATGGGAAACCCGTCGCGCTCGGCGCGAAACGCCCCAAACATGCGGATCTCGATATGGCCAATCACATCGACACCCTCGGCATCGCCGGCCTGGAACAGACGCTCGCCTTCGCCCTCAAAGTCGTCACGCAGCGAATACCGCGACAGCTCGCGCACCGGGAGCTTCTTTCGAATTCTAGCAGCCGGCTCACCCAGACAATGCATCGCAAGACGCGCAAACAGCCGATACGACGGATCCAAAATCCCTAGGCGGTTCATGGACATCCAGGCTGCAAGGTCGCTATCGCGGCCCGCGGAGGCCAAATGCAGCGCCACCATCCATGCCTCGGCACCACCGACCTGTGTTCGGCTCAAATCGAGCAGCTCTGCCTCTTCGCGCACCGATACCATCGATGTATTGCGTAAGTACGCCGCGCGCTCTAGCAGCAATGCGTTGTCGCGTATGTATCCAGTCGATTCCTCGGCAAGTCTGAGCACCTGCACCGCACGGAATTTGGCATTGACCGGACGCCCCTCAGCCAGCGACTGCCAGCCTTCCAGTATCAAGCCAAACAACTGGACTTGATTGTCACGCACGCGCACGGCAAAACGGTCGAGCTCATTGAATGCCTGCTCGTCGGTCACCGGCATGCCGGCAAACAGGCGCCGCGCCGATAATACCATACGCACCCAGATGGCGAGTGCTCGGATTCCACGCGCTTCGAGTGCCTCGAGCGTCTGGGTCATCTCGTCATCACGCTCGTCAGTCCCTGCATACGACCCATCAAACAGCTCCGTCAACATGCGGTCCGCCCGCACAAACGTCCCCGCAATATCGAGCTCACAATCGTAGGCCTTATCTGTTTTGAGCCTCGCGAGGATCTCACCACCCTTCGCCCGCTCGGTCAGCCCATGCTTTATCTCGACATGTGCGGACAGCATGTCGAGTGCGGCACAAGACGCCTCACTTTCCAGCGCTGCATGGCCTGTCGGAAGCCCCAGACCACTATCTCCATAACAGGCGGCCGTAAACGCGTGCGCCACCTTCCACGACACGGGATCGAGCTCGCAAATCGCTTGCTCGCCCGCATGCTCGATAATTGAGGCCATATACCGCGCGAGCTTTGTATTGGAGACGCTCACCGCCGCCAGATAGATGCCGAGCGCCTCGTCAGGCGTCGGCTCCGATGCCCGGCCATCTGCCTCGGTCTTTCCCAGCGCCGCGCGGCAGATATCCCCTCCATGCCCCGTCAGGGCCAGATCGACCCCATACTGCCCGGCAAGCTCCAACACCGCGCTGCGGTCCAAAAACGCGTCGGCGAGGTCCATCGCGGTATCGCAGCGCCCCGCTTTAATCAAAATACGTGCTGCCCGCACAACAAGTTCGGGGCGAATTTCGGCGACCAGCTTGCGCAATCGCAGGCGTGCGTTGTCCTCGGTACCCAAGCAGGTAAAGCTCCGGTCTGCCGGATCAACGCCAAAAATGGGATAATCGCGGACAAGATAGGACTGATCAATTGCCGAAAGCCTAACACCGCAAGCCTCGAGTTCCGAAATATTGCCCTCGCCCATTAAGACCATCAAGCATGCCACACTAAACAGGGCGTTGTTCTCGAGCGACGCCAGATCAACAAGTGCCGCACCGTAGATATTGACGATCTCGTTTTCGAGCATCTGGGCAACGTCTCCCTGTCCGTATAGCCCCGACTGCATAGCCGAGACGAGCTCGGGCACGCCCTGCGTAAGTTGATAGAAGTCGAGCGATGTGCTAATCGAAAACGCCGATGCCCACGCCGAATACTCATAGGCATGTACCTTGAGCATCTGCGCGTTGACTTTAATCGAATCGCCCAGTCCATGAATCAGCTGGCGATTCGAAGGACGGCAGCTCATAAAGACCCCAACCCCCATAGCACGCAGGCTTCGGATTCGGTCGATCAGCTCCTCGGTCTCGCTCTGGCTGAGGTTAGGCACGTTATCGATTGCAATCAGGGAGTGCGGCTTGTCCTTAAGCTCTTCGGTAACGACCTCGAGCTGCATAAACACCTCGCGCCCAATGGCGCGGTCTGCCTCGATGATTCGCACGGGACCTCGCGTCGGATCGCTTTTAACCTCTTGGGCATACTGCAGCAACACCGAGGTTTTCCCAAAGCCATCAGGCGCGTAGAGGACTACGATGCCGGCCTTTCGGCCCTTGGCGATAAGTTCGTTCATCAAGCGATCGCGCCGCACCGTATAACTACTGCCCAGCGGCATAAGCTCGAGGTCGTCCGTATTGCCCAAATCGTTAACCATGCCCGCTCCTCAACTCGACCACATGGACACCGTAACGCTAGACCATATGTATCGCTAGATGAATAGAGCGATGCTACGGTTTAGGATGTTTGTTGGTACGCAAATGGCAAGTTTTTGTTCAGCGTGGTCCGATTGAAACTTATCCCCCAACCAATCAGTCTTTGCGCAGGTCAATGCGCTTGCCAGCTTGTCCCATCCTTTGGCAGTGTACCTCAAATGAGCGCTGTTCAATTGTGTTGCGCAACTCACCTAACGCCAGCTACCGTCTGCGACCTTTTCATAGCATTTATGCATAGTATCTGTTATGGAATGAATCATGCTGCACCAGACGCACCCGTCCAGTTCGCGGCCAGATTTTCGTCAAGCACACGGCGCACGCTCAGCAAAAAGGCCCCCGCAAAGCGGAGGCCTTCGGCAAAGCTATGTCGAGGTGATAGGCTTTCGCTACTTGCAGAGCGAAAGGGCGGCCTCGTCGGCAACGACAACGCAGTTGGTGTGCAGTTGCAGGATCGAGGCAGGGCACTCGGGGGTAACCGGACCATAGCACATGTCATGCACGGCCTGCGCCTTGGCCTCGCCGTTGGCGACGACCAGGATCATGCGGGCATACATGATGGTCTGGGTACCCATGGTGTAGGCCTGACGGGGCACGTCGTCGATGCTGTCGAACAGGCGGCTGTTGGCCTGAATGGTGCTCTCGGTGAGGTCGACACAGTGCGTACCCTTGGAGAAGTGGTCATCGGGCTCGTTGAAGCCAATGTGACCGTTGTTACCGATGCCGAGCAGCTGCAGATCAGGGTAACCGGCAGCAGCGACGATCTTGTCGTACTCAGAGCAGGCAGCGGCAGCGTCGGGATTGGAGCCATCGGGCACATGCGTGTTGTTCAGGTCGATGTTAATGTGATCGAAGAAGTTCTCACGCATAAAGTAGTGGTAGCTCTGGGGATCGTCGTGCGAAAGGCCACGATACTCGTCGAGGTTGTAGGTGCTGACCTCGGCAAAGTCGACGTCACCCTTCTCGTACCAAGCGGCGAGCTGCTTGTAGGCGCCAATCGGGGTGGAGCCGGTGGCAAGACCCAGCACGCAATCGGGCTTGAGGATAACCTGGGCCGAGATGATATTGGCGGCCTTGCGGCTCATATCCTCGTAGTCTTTAGCTTTAATAATCTTCATTACGCGTCCTTTCTCGTACAAGAGAGGCAAGGCTCCCCTTACAAGCACTTGCCCGCGGCCCGCGTCGGCCGCAACCAACGTGTGCGGCCACCAGGGCGAGGTCGCGTAATGTATATGTCTCGTGTCTACCCGCGTCGAGGCCCCTGCCCGTCCACGGTGACCCAAAGCTGTTTAGCTTCGGACAAATCCCATCTTGCCACGGAGGGCGTCCTCTTTCAAGGGCGCCCTCCGTAAACGTGTTTGAATTGTAGGCTAAAGGCCGAGCGCGCTCACTAGCGCTCGCGAGCGACGATGAGTTGGTCCATCTCCTCGACATGCTCGCCAACGGAACCCTTGATGCTCGAGAACTCAACGGAGTTGCACACCAAGATGGGAACCGTCACATCGTAGCCCTCGGCAGCAATTGCCTCGCGATCGAACTCGATGAGTACATCGCCCTTATGGACGATGTCACCCACTTGCGCATGTACGGTAAAGTGCTTGCCCTCGAGCTGAACAGTGTCCAAACCAACGTGGATGAGCACGTCTAGGCCATCGACTGTGTTGAGCGCAACGGCGTGTCCCGTGGGAAAAATGGCCTCGACCTTGGCGTCTGCCGGCGCAATCACGCGCGTGCCGGTAGGATGAATCGCCACGCCCTGGCCCAAAAGGCCGGTGGCAAACGTCTGGTCATTGACCTCGGACAACGGAATGACATCACCCGAGATGGGAGCATCCAGCGTAAGGACTCGACCACGCATACCAAAAGACCTTAGGACTTTAGTGAACATGCTCCCCCTTGGACATACCAATCAATCAAAATAACCTTGTCAGTTTACCACTTGGCACCCGTTTTTGGCCATTAGGGAAGTTCGCGCTTGACAACCTCGACGATATCGTCAACAACACGCTGGGTCAGCTCGTGCGTCTCCGCCTCGGCCATAACGCGAACCAGCGGCTCGGTACCGCTCGGGCGCACCAAGATGCGGCCGCGACCGTTGAGCTCTTTCTCGGCGGCAGCGACGGCGTCCCAAATGGGCTGGCAATCGTCCAGGCCGGCCTTGTTGTCCGAATGCACGTTGACGAGCACCTGCGGGTACTTCTTCATGATGCCGGCAAGGTCGGTAAGGGTGCGACCGGTGCGCTTGAGCACGGCCAGCAGTTGCAGAGCCGTCACCAGGCCGTCGCCGGTGGTATTGTGCTCCAGGAAGATGATGTGGCCGGACTGTTCGCCGCCGATGACGGCGCCGTCCGCGAGCATGCGCTCCAGAACGTAGCGGTCGCCCACGGCGGTCTGGACCATCTCGAAGCCCTGCTCCTTCATAGCGATGGAGAAGCCCAGGTTGCACATGACGGTCGAGACGATCTCGGAGTTGGCGAGCTTGCCGCGAGCGGCGAGGTCAGAACCGCAGATAGCCAGGATGTAGTCACCATCGATCTCATTGCCCTCGCTGTCCACGAACAGTACGCGGTCGGCGTCGCCGTCGTGGGCCAGACCGATGTCAGCATGGGTGCGCAGCACGAGCTCGCGCAGGGGCTCGAGGTGCGTAGAGCCGCACTCAACGTTAATGTCAGTGCCGCAGTAATCGGTGTTGATTGCGTGCACCGTGGCACCCAGGCGCTGCAGCGCGGCGGGCGTGGTCTGGCAAGAAGCACCGTGACCGCAGTCGACGGCAACGACCAGGCCGTCGAGCCTCAGGCCATCAAGCGTATCGATGGCGTGATCGACGTATGCCTTGCGAGCGTCCTTCATCTTGATGATGTGGCCCACGCCGGCACCGGTCGGCAGCGTGTCGGCAGCCATGGCTTCCTCGGACATGACCCAGGCGCTGATCTCTTCCTCGACAGCATCGGGAAGCTTCATACCCTTGCGGCTAAAGAACTTGATGCCGTTGAACTCCGGCGGATTGTGCGAAGCGGAGATGACAATACCGCCATCGAGCTCGTTTTGGACGGTGAGCAGCGCCACGGCGGGCGTGGGGATAACGCCGCAGCAATGCGGACGGCCGCCCTCGGCCATAATGCCGGCAGTCAGAGCGCTCTCGAGCATGGTGCCCGAAAGACGCGTGTCGCGGCCGATGCAGATATCCGGACCAAGAAACTTGGTCGCCGCGCGACCCAGACGAAACGCGAGGTCGCACGAAAGATCGGCGTTGGCGACGCCACGGACGCCGTCGGTACCGAAGATGTTCTGGGGCATAGGATCGCTCCTTCCCTAGCAGGCGATATGCAACCGCCCACCCTAGTCGAAAAAGAAAAGCGGGACCCGCCGAGGAATCGGCAGGCCCCGCTTGTACATTGTATCTCGAAAGGAGATAAAACCTTAGCGCTTGGAGAACTGGGGAGCGCGGCGGGCCTTCTTGAGGCCGTACTTCTTGCGCTCGACCACGCGAGCATCGCGCGTAAGGAAACCGGCCTTCTTGAGGTCAGCACGGTAGTCGCCAGCGTTCAGAAGAGCGCGAGCGATGCCCAGGCGCAGAGCGCCGGACTGACCGGAGATGCCGCCGCCATCGCACAGAGCGATAACGTCGAACTGACCGGCGGTGTCGGTCACCTTGAAGGGAGCAAGGGCGTTCTCAACGAGCTGATGACGGCCGAAATACTGCTCGGCGTCACGCTTGTTGATGGTCACCTTGCCGGTGCCGGGGACGAGACGGACGCGGGCGACGGCGTTCTTACGACGGCCGGTACCCTGGTAGACAACGGTGTTCTCAGCCATCTTTAAGCCTCCAGCTCAATCTTCGTGGGGTTCTGGGCAGCATGCGGATGCTCGGCACCAGCGTAGACCTTAAGCTTGGTCATCTGGGCACGGCCGAGGGTGGTCTTGGGCAGCATGCCGCGAACGGCGCGCTCGATGACCTTCTCCGGATGCTTCTCCATAGCCTGGCGGAAGCTCTCAGCCTTGAGGCCGCCGTTGTAGCCGCTGTGGCGATAATAGGTCTTCGTGTCGGCCTTGTTACCGGTAAGCTGGACCTTATCGGCGTTGATGACGACAACGAAGTCGCCGCAGTCGCTGTTGGGCGTGAACTGGGGCTTGTTCTTACCGCGCAGGATCATTGCAATCTGGGTGGCAAGACGGCCCAGGACAGCACCATCGGCGTCGACGAGAACCCAGTTGCGCTGGACCTCGCCCTGCTTGGCGTAGTGAGTCGATTTCGAAATCACTTAGACTCCTCCATGTACAGTACGTGTTGTTACAGAGATTCACGGGGCTCTGCAAGTAACCCGTCCATATTACCCCGCTCGCCGCCCGAGTCAACAGGTATTTTGGTTCCGACCAGAGTTTCTGCACATGTCGTCCATGCCCGGTGCCTTCACGAGACAGGGCCCAGAGATCCCTCGGCGTGCGAATGGTTCTCTGGGCCCTGTCTTTTGTCGCTTTTTGTGGGTCGATCGTCTTAACGCTCAACGAACTCCTGTATTTCCGCAAGCAGGCGCTTTGCCTCTCGGCGGCCTTGGATATACAAGTCGAGCAACTTGGCCGTGTCGTGCTCCACATGGCCGACCTCGACCGGTTTTTGCGGAGCCACAATCAGGGCACGGCCCTCGCGCTCGTACTTCCAGAGGTGCATGCGCTGGACGTTATAGCGGTCATGGCGCGTCTCGATGGCCTCGAGCAGATAGGGATAGTCGCCATAGCGCGCACGCGCGGCCGGCATAAACTCGTAGGGCGCCTTTTCGTACGAGCGGTCCTGCGTGAGCACGACGACCGCGCGATCGTATCCGGCCTCTTCCAGCACGTGCTCGACAGGCACCGAATCTGCCACACCGCCGTCAACGTACTTGTGACCATCAATCTCGACCGGCGGCGTCACCAGCGGCAACGAGGTCGAGGCACGCACGCAATCGATATCGAGCATGGCGTTTTTGACGGGCAGGTAGGCAGCGGTGCCAAATAACATGTCCGTCGCGACAGCATACATTTCGATGGGGCTCGCGTCGAAGGCCTCGTTATCGAAGGGGTCTAGGCGATCCTGCACGTCGTTGAAAATAAAGTCGTAGCCGACGATGGAGCCCGTGGACGCAAACGATGCGGCACCCATGTAGCGGCTGTCGTTGCAAAAAGCCAAGTTGATGCGGTTGGCACGGCCGATCTGGTGCGACTTGTAGTTCACGCCGTTGAGGGCGCCGGCCGATACACCGTAGACAGCCGGAATCTCGACGCCAGCCTCCATGAGGACGTCGAGCACGCCCGCGGTAAACTGCCCGCGAAAACTTCCGCCCTCCAAAACGAGCGCGACCTTGCCGGCGTTCTTTGCCTTATCTTCTGCAGTCATATTGACCTCCTGCGATTACGTTTTGGCCTTCTTCTACCCAGTTTTGGGATGGCAAGCGCGCAGGTTTTGGAGTTAAGGGGTCGGGGCAGTCGACGGGAAAGCGCGTCCCGGTCTCAGAGCAAATTCCGGGTCGCATTTTCCGCTGAGCCCGTCATCAGGAAGATGAATCCCATTCCGAATGAGGATTCCGGGATGCAGTTTCCGCTTGATGTGCCATCCGGAAACTACGTCCCAGTCTGAATGCGGATTCCGGGACGTGCTTTCCGCCTGGGCCGCCATTGGGAAAGCGCGTCCCACCCTGCGTTGCCGTAGCGTTTGCTTAACGCCCGCGCCCTGCACAGAGTTCGATTCTCCGCGGTACGGTGGATCCGTTGATGGGGCGAGACCGGGGCAAGACGCCCGATCGGCATCGCATCTATATTGGGCTGGGGCATTGCGCGGAGAATCCGCGTATTTGCTTCGCA
>CAJMPE010000046.1 GCA_905215275.1 uncultured bacterium
CAGGCGATGTCGAGGTTCTTGCCGATGAGGCCTACGTAGCCGCCTTCGGCTGCCTTGGGGCTGTCGGCGTGGCAGAGGACCCACTTGTCGGCCTTCCAGTAGCAGTAGCTGTCGCCGGCCGCGGGCATGTCGGCCGCGGCCTCGGGGCGCGGACCATTGGTGCCAGCGGGCAGCGCCACCATCACCTGGAAGCCGCCGTCGTCGACCATGCAGGGCGTGTAGTGGAGCGTGGTGTTGAAGACTTCGACGACCGTACCCGCCGGCACGCGGAACGCCTTGACGCACGCGGTATCGAGCTTGCCGTCCTCGATCTCCCAGCGATGCGCCACGAGCAGGATAAAGTCGCGGGCGCCCAGGTTAAACTCGCTGGCGCGGTGATACTCCAGGCAGTTGAGTCGTGTATTGTGGCCGTTGCCCCAGCCGAGCTGGAAGGGACGGCCACCAAACATGAGAAAGCCAAGCTTGTCGGCATCCTTGACGCCCTCGAGCTCCGGCGCACTTGCTACGTACTTGCTGCCCGCGGGAATGGGCGTGGCAGAGAGCGCCTCGAGCACGGGCAACGTGAGCTCGGACGGAACGTCATCCCAAACGTTGCCATAGGACTTGAACTCGGGATCTGATACAGAGTAGATATGCATGCTCGCTCCTGTTCGTTTATGTGACAGTATGAACATTCTAGAACTATCTCGTTCCGTTTTGAGCACTCGGTATGAAAAAGCGCCCCCGCAAGAGTGGGAGCGCTTCTAGTACAAACGCTATTCCTGCGAGGGGCCTTACGCCCGCTGATAGTGCAGGTGCTTCTCGTCGATATCGGCCAGGTCGCGGTCGAGATAGCGGCGCGCGAGCCAGTTTGCCATGGGGAGGTTCTGGTCCAGGTAGTTACCGCACTCCTCGGGAGCGGCTCCGGGGACATCACCCTCAAAGTCGGCGACAAACTCGAACAGCTCACGCACGAGCGGCAGAATCTCCTCGCTCGTCAGCTCACCAAACACGACGAGATAAAAGCCCGTGCGGCAGCCCATAGGGCCAAAGTAGACAATGCGGCTCGACCACTCGGCATGATTGCGCAGGAACGTCGCGCCCAGGTGCTCGATGGTGTGGCACTCGGCCGTGTTCATGACCGGCTCCTTGTTGGGCGTGGTCAGGCGCAGGTCAAACGTGGGGACGGCGGCGCCGGTCGCCGGATCGCGGTCGATACGGCTCACATACACGCCGGGCTCGAGCAGCAGATGGTCAACGGAAAAGCTCGCGATGCGCTCCATGGCAGATCCTCTCGATAGTCAATTTGGGACGGGGTTCTTTTAGCTGGTTCGAATGGTCGCACCAATCATACCAGTCAAAAAAGCCCCGTCCCAAATAAGCTACCCGGGACGAGGATCAATGAGTTTTTAATCCCCGTCCCGGAAAAATCATGCTAGGCAGTGTATGCAATCGTTGATTTGACAGCGTGGCGCCAGCCGGCGATCTTTTTGGCGCGTTCGTCGGCGGTCATGGCGGGCTCCACGATGCCGCGGGCGCCGTAGACGTCGACGACATCGCGCGTGTACATGCCCAGCGCAATGCCGCAGGCCCAGGCCGCACCCAGACCGCTCATCTCGTCGTTGCTCGCGATGCGAATGGGCGAACCAACCAAGTCGCTCTCAAACTGCATCAGGTACGCGTCGCGCGTGGGACCGCCGTCAACACGAAGCTCGGCCAATGCCGCGCCCGAATCCTCGACCATCGCATCGATCACGTCAAAGATCTGATAGGCAATCGACTCGTCGGCGGCCTTCACGAATTCCGCGCGACCCGTGGTGCGCGTCATGCCAAAGACGCAGCCCTCGGCGTCACTCGCCCAGTGTGGCGCGCCCAAACCGGTAAACGCCGGCACAAAGTAGACGCGGCTCGCCGGATTGGCGGCGTAGCACAGGTCGGTGACTTCCTCGGGGTTGTTGATGAGCTCCAGGTCGTCGCGCAGCCAGGTCTTGACGGCACCGGCGTAGCTCACGTTGCCCTCGAGCACGTACTCGGTCACGCCGTCCATGCGCCATGCAAGCGAGCTCGAAAGCCCGTGCGAGCTGGCGACGAACTCGTCGCCGACGTTCATCATGACCGAGCTGCCGGTGCCATAGGTCGCCTTGGCCATACCGCGGCTGTGGCAGCCCTGCGCGAACAAGGCCGCGTGGCTGTCGCCCAGCACGCCGTGAATGGGCACGGGCGCCGGCAAAAAGCCGCCCAGATTCGTCGTGCCGAACAGGCCGTCCGAATCGGTCACCTGCGGCAGGCAGGCCACGTCGACGCCAAAGGCCTCGCACACCGGCTCGCTCCAGCAGCCACGGCGCAGGTCAAAGAGCTGCGTGCGGCTGGCGTTGGACCAGTCACAGCGGAACTCCACGCCGCCCGTGAGCGTCCAGACCACCCAGGCATCGATGGTGCCCAGGCAAAGCTGGCCCGCTGCCGCGGCCTCGGCAGCCGCGGGAACGTTCGCGAGAATCCAGGCCATCTTGCCCGCCGGATAGTAGGGCGAGAGTACCAGACCCGTCGTGTCGAGCACCAGGTCGGCCACACCCTCGCGCGCGGCTAGCTTGTCGCACAGCTCGCGGGCGCGGGCGCACTGCCACACCACGGCGTCGCACAGCGGCTCGCCCGTCGTGCGGTTCCAGGCAACGGTGGTCTCGCGCTGGTTGGAGATACCGATGCCGGCGACGTCGGCCGGGTCGACCCCAGTCTCCTCCACCACGGCACGCGCCACGGCCAGCACATTGGCGGCAATCTCGGCCGGATCATGGCTCACCCAACCGGCCTCGTTGACAATCTGGCGATGCGAGCGATCGGCACGATGAATCAGATGGCCGCCCTCGTCCACCAGCAGCGCCTTGGTGCCCTGCGTGGATTGATCGATTCCGATGATGTATTTACTCATGTACTCTCCTGTCTCCCCCGCCGATTCAAAAACTAAAACCCGACGGACAAGGAGCGAGCGGCCACCAAGTGCCGCAGATTGCCGTGAAAGAGGAGCGCCGCGTACTTTGCGTACGCAAGCGACGGTTTGAACGGCAAGGTGCGGTGCTTGGCGGCCACGCAGCGTCTGTGTCTACTAGTTGCCGAGGAACTCGGCAACGGTCTTGGCGATTCCGACACCCGTCAGGCCGTAGTGTGCAAAGACCTCGGGGCTCGTGCCGGTGATGACCGGCACGTCGGGCAGGGAGAGGCACTTGACCGGGCGCGGGCAATGCTCACCCACCACCTGCGCGACCATAGAGCCCAGACCGCCGAAGGGGCTGTGCTCCTCGACGGTCACGACGGCGCGCGTGGCACCGGCGGCCTCAATCACGGCCTCGGCGTCGAGCGGCTTGACGCAGTACATGTCGAGCACCGTTGCCGAGATGCCCTGCTCGGCCAGCAGGTCGGCAGCGTCCACGGCATGGCGGACCATCTCACCGGTGGCGACGAGCGTTACATCGGTGCCGCGGCGTACCCAGGTGGCGCGATCCATCTGGAACGGGCACTCGTCCTCGGTGTACACGTCCTCGACCGGGTTGCGGCCCACGCGGATGTAGGCCGGTTTGTTATCGGCGACCAGGGCCCGCACGAGCTCGGCGGTCTGGAAGCGGTCGCTCGGCAGATACACGCGCATGTTGGGAATCGCGCTCATGGCGGCGATATCCTGCGCGGAGTGATGGCTCATGCCCAAAGCGCCGTAGGACACGCCGCCCGAGATGCCGATGAGCTTGACGTTGGTGTTGGAGTACGAAACGTCGACCTTGCACTGCTCATACGAGCGCGTGGTCACAAAGGACGCCGGCGAGGCGGCCCAGGCCTTCTTGCCGCACGAAGCCATACCGGCAGCGATGCTCACCAGGTCCTGCTCGGCAATGCCGACCTCGACGGACTGCTGGGGATACTGATCAAAGAACGGCGTGAGCGATGCGGAGCCGCGGGAGTCGGAGCACAGGACGACGATATCCTTATCGGTCTTCGCGGCCTCGAGCAGCGTGTCGCAGATAACCTTGCGATTGGCGATCTTGTTAGCCATTGATGGCCTCCTTATGGGCAGCGAAATCGGCGATGATCTGGGCATATTCCTCATCATTGGGCAGGTGATGATGCCAGGCGGCCTTGTCCTCCATAACAGGCGAGCCATAGCCCTTCACCGTGTTGAGGATGATGACCGTGGGCTTGCCGCAGGTCTCGGCCGCAAGCGTCAGCGCGGCGTCGATGGCCCGGACGTCGTTGCCCGGAATGGAGAGCACGTTCCATCCGAAGGCTGCCCAGCGCTCCTCCTGCGAGTCCTGCTTCATGACGTCCTCGGTGCTACCGCTGATCTGCAGGCGGTTGCGGTCCACGAGCGCGCACAGGTTATCGAGCTGGTAGTTGCCGCCGCTCATGGCGCCCTCCCAGACCGAGCCCTCGGCAAGCTCGCCGTCGCCCATGATGGTATAGACGCGATAGTCGCGGCCGTCCATCTTGCCGGCGAGCGCCATGCCCACGGCCACGGGCAGGCCGTGACCCAGCGAGCCCGAGTTCATCTCGATGCCCTTGAGCTTGTTGTTGGGGTGACCGATGTAGGGGCTGCCGAACTTGGAGAAGCGGGCCTTGACGTCATCGAGATCCAGATAGCCCTCGTGGCAGAGCACCGCATAGTAGGCCTCCATTGCGTGGCCCTTGGAGAGCACGAAGCGATCGCGGTTGGGATCGTCGACGGTCTCGGGCGAAATGTTGAGGTGGTTGGCATAGAGGGTCATGAGGGCGTCAATCACCGACATGTCGCCGCCGATGTGGCCGCCGGCGCCAGCCATGATGATATCGACGCAATCGCGGCGAAGGTCCCAACGCAGGGACTCAAGCTCTTCGATAGTTGCCATTTCTACTCTCCTCGCAGGTAGGCTTTGACGTCTTCTTCAATCGGGTCGTATAAGTCGGGGGCAATGCCGATGTACTTGCACGCCTCGTAGAGCACCGGCACCACGTTGGCGTGAATGGCGACGCAGTGGTGGATGTAGGGACCCTCGACGATCTTGGCCTCGAGGCGCTTGAGGTTGTCGACCTCGACCCACAGGTAGGTGCCCATGCCGGCCGGGCCGTCGATGCCGCGGGCGTTGCCCAGTAGCAGCGAGTACTCGCCGTTGTCACCGTCAAAGCGGGCAAGGGTGAGGTCGCCGTGCTTGGCCTCGGCCGTCAGCGCGCCGGGGTGATCGAAAGCCAGCGGGTAGGTGAGCTTGGGCTTGACGGCCGCGCAGCTGCAGGGCCAGGGGCCGCAATGCTGCAGCAGCTCGCCGTTCTCGTTATCGGGATGGCGCACGGTCCAGTCGGCGAACATGCCGCGGTGACGGCCCAGGTCGGCGGCCTCGACCATCAGCGCGGTGATGGCGCCGTGGATATCGGTCTCGCATACGATAGGAATGCCCATCTCGTTGAGGATGGCGTTGGCGGCGCAGGGCATAATGCCCAGCTCGTCCTGCAGAGCGTTCCAGCACTGAATGGCACCGGCGTTGCAGCCATACTTCTCGACCAAGCGCTTCATGGCGATGGCAAGACCGGCGACCGCAGGGACCTTGTCCTCGGGGATGCAGATCTCAAAGCTGTCGTTGATGTGGGCAAGCATGGCGGCCATGGCCTGCTCGTCGGCCTGGGCGTCGCGCACAGCCTGGACAAGTTCGGTCATGGGGATAGGCGAAAGCTGGATGTTGAACTTCTCGAGCAGCTCGCCCTCGTTGCACATGGTCGACCAGAAGTCGAATGGACGGGTGGCCATCTGCAGGATGCGGGTGTGCTTGAAGGTCTTGACCACGTTGCAAACGGCCAAAAAGTCCCAAACGCCGCGCTCGAACTCGGGGTCGGTCAGGCGGCAGTTGGTCATGTAGGTGAAGGGAACCTGGAAGCGGCGCAGGACCTTGCCGGTGGCGAACAGACCGCACTGGCTATCGCGCAGGCGCGTGCCGTCGGGCTCGGGGCGCTCGTCGCGCGGGCCCCACAGCAGCACGGGCAGGCCGAGCTCGCGGGCAAGGCGAGCGCAAACGTACTCGGTGCCAAAGTTGGCGTGGCACAGCATGATGCCATCGACGCCCTCGGCGCGGAATTTCTTGACGATAGGCTCAATGTGGCTGTCGTCGAACAGCAGGCCCTCGTCATTGATGTCGTCGATATCCACGATGTCGACGCCGATCTCGCGCAGGCGATCAGCCGTCAGGCCGCGATACTTGATTGCGTCCGGCGCGCTAAAGATGCTGCGGCGCGTGGGCACAAAGCCGAGCTTGATCTTGTCCATGTACGTCCTCCCCTAATCACATGTTCAGTAAACAGACGCATGTTTCGTTTTGTTCTGTTTACTAAATGTTTTACTCTACTGTTTAGAAGTTTAACGCGAAATACCCGTAGACGGTAGAGAAATCAGCCTAAACGGTATGTAAACAAACTGAACATACAAGGGCATCAAAAAGAGGGCCCCGAAGGACCCTCTCTTAGTAGCGTTAGATATGGCTGCCTTAGCGAGCTTTGCCGCCCTGCGCCCCGGCGTTTTCTTCGCCTAGATCTCGCACACGCTCTGGCGCTCGACAAAGTAGGTCGACACGGCCGTCTTGCAGGTATAGCTCTTGGGGTTGCGGATGTTGCCCACCAGGCGACGCACCGCGATCTCGCCCACCTCGTGCTTGGGAACATGCACCGTGGTGAGCGGCGGGTTGGAGAAGGCGCCCAAAGACAGGTCGTCAAAGCCGATGATTGAGACATCCTCGGGCACGCGAATACCGTGCTCGTTGAACGCGCGCATGGCGCCCACGGCGAGCACGTCGTTCTCGGCAAAGAAAGCCGTCGGCAGATCGTCGCGCGAGACGTTGTCGAGCCACACGCCCATGTCGCGATAGGCACCCTCGAGCGTGGTGCCCAACGTGACACGCCATGCCGGATTGGCCTCGAGGCCCGCGTCCTCAAGCGCTTGGCGATAGCCGCGCTCGCGGTCCTTAAAGTTGCGGATCCGAAGGTCGCCCGCCAGATAGCCGATTTGCCTGTGGCCTTTCTCGATAAGGTAGTCCACGGCGCGCAGCACCGAGTCGGTGTTGGCAATGACTACGGCATCGAAGTACTGACGATCGCTCCAGCCATCGAGCACGATCAAGTGGGCGGCAGCGTTGGCGAACAAGGCATAGTCTTCCTCACCCAGCTCGGTACCCATCAGCACGATGGCGGCCGACGGGTCGGCGATCAGGCCCTCGACCTGCGGGCGCACGGCGTCCAGGTCGCTAAAGTCGAGCGAGACAAAGCTCGTGCTCATGCCGTGGCGACGCGCCTGGCGCTCCACGCCCTCGATGACCGCGGGATGGAAGGTGCTCTCGTCCAGGATGGCGCCCGTCTTGCGCGCAAGCACAAACTGGATGCTCTCGAGCTGCGTCGACTGCTGATAGCCAAGCGACTGCGCGCACTCCAGGATGACCTTGGCGGTCTCCTCGCTCACGCTGCGCTTGCGGTTGAGCGCGTTGGACACGGTTGCGGGCGAAAAGCCGGTAATGCGGCTGATCTCGCGGACGCTTGCTTTAGCCATCGTTCCCCCTAGTAACGGCCGTGGCGGAGCATCGGGCTCGATGGCTCGGCAAATAAACGACCGCAAATTCAATCTAAACAGAGTAGTAAATGTTTATGAGCTAGTTTAGCCTGTTGTCAAGCGAAGTGGCACGACTATTCCCCCAACGGGCACATTTACTCGGTAGCTAAAAAAGCCCCGTCCCAAATTGACTACATGGGGCGGGGCGCGGAAATCTATTAACCCAGGACGCGGGCCATGCGCGCCTTGAACTCGGACAGGAAGCGCGGGGCGTCGACGGTCAGCGCCACGAGTGCGCTCTTGTCGGGGTCGGACAGACGGCGCTCATCGCAGATGGTGCGACCGCGGTACTCGCCCAGCAGATCAACACGCAGGTTGCAGCCGAGCGCGCCCACGAGCGTGGGATCAATCGCCACGGCAACCGCCAGCGGATCGTGCAGCGCGCAGCCACCCAGGTAGGGGGCGTTCATCTCGTACGAGCCAATGTAGTGCTCCACCATACTCGCAAACGCGCAACCGGCCATGGTGCCCGAGCCCGTCCAACCGGCAATGTCGCGACGCGTGAGCGCCACGCGATGCGTCACATCCAGACCCACCATAGTGAGCTTGCGGCCCGAGCGCAGCACCGCGTCGGCTGCCTCGGGGTCGCTCGCCATATTGGCCTCGGCGCCCGCGCTCACGTTACCGGGCACGGTAAGGGCGCCGCCCATCACGACCACGCGGCCGATGGACATCATCGCCGCCGCATCGCGCTCCAGGGCGAGCGCCAGGTTGGAGAGCGGGCCAGTCGCTACGTAGACCAGATCGGGACCATAGGTGCGCGCGGCATCGATCAGATAATCGACCGCAGCGTTGCCGTCGGCCGAGGTCGCCCCCACCGGCTCGTAGGGCGACGCGGGCACGCTCGCGCCGCCGATGCCGTTCTTGCCGTGAATGAGCGCGGTGGACGCCGGCGGCGTATAGGGCTCAGTCGCCTGCAGAGGACGGTCGGCACCCAGGTACACCGGAACCTCGGGGCGACCCAGCAGATCGAGCACCGCCAGGCAATTGTGCGCCGATTGCTCGACGCGCACGTTGCCAAAGCACGTGGTGATGCCCACGAGCTCCACCTCGGGGCTCGCGATGGCATAGGCCAGCGCCATCGCATCGTCCACTCCCATATCCAGATCAAGGATCAGCTTCTTGATTGCCATTGTTCTACTCCGCTTCTCCGTCTTTATCGTTTAACCAAACCAATGTTCAACTTCGGCGCGCGTGGGAATCGATTGCTGAGCGCCCAGGCGCGACACCGTCACTGCCGAAGCGCGAGCACCCGCGGCCATGCACTCAAAGAGCGGCAAGCCTTCTAGTCGAGCCGCCGCCAACGCGCCGATAAACGTATCGCCGGCGGCCGTGGTATCGACTACCGCACTCGAAAGTGCCGGCATGCGCAGCAGCTCACCGCCATCGCCGAGCGTAACTGAGCCGGCGCCGCCCAGCGTGATGACCGCGGCGCCGGCGCCCTTGGCAAGCAGGGCTTTGAGCGCGGCGACGCAGCTCTCATCGTCCTTGGACAGGATACCCGTCAGCACCTGGCACTCGGTCTCGTTGGGGCAGACCAAGTCGGCCGCAGACCAGACCTCCGCAGGCAACTCACAGGCAGGCGCTGGATTAAAGACCGTATAGAACCCCAGCTCGTGAGCGCAAACAAGCGCATCGGCCGTCGCTGCAAGGTCACATTCACCCTGGGCGATAAAGACGCTTCCGGCAGCCGGGGCAATCTCGCTGGCGTCGCCGTCGAGCTCATGGGCCACCAGACGCCTCAACGCGCAGGCAACGTCCGCGCCCGCAAGCGCATGGTTGGCGCCCGGTGACAGTATGATGCGGTTGTCGCCCTCGCAGCGAATGATGGTCGCCGTTCCCGTCTCCACGTCATCGCGATGCACTACAAAGTCACAGTCCACGCCGGCGTCTTGGAGCCCCACCACGAGCGACGCGCCGAACGCGTCGCGACCGACCGCGCCGATCATGTGCGTGCACGCGCCCATACGCGCGGCAGCTACAGCCTGATTGGCGCCCTTGCCGCCGGCGTTGGTGATAAACCCGCTGCCGCCGACGGTCTCGCCCGCACGCGGTATGCGCTCGCACGCCACCGAAAGGTCCATGTTCATGCTGCCGAACACCGCAACGATGCCGCGATCTGCCATGGAAACCTCCTCGTCTGCAGGCTTTGCGCCCGCCGTCGACCGTCGATTGTGCGCTCTCGCACCCCCTATAACTTTAGTTCACTTTGATGTGGACGCGTGCTTGAGCTTGCGCCAGCAGCAAGCATTCACAGGAGCAGGCAGCTACAATGAATACGTGCTGATTATTCTCGTCATTGGATGATGTTTTATGGAACAATTCTCGCAATCGGGCTCGCGCGGTCGACGCCGCACGGGCAACGAGCCGGCGCCGCACGAACGCGTGAAGAGCGAACGCCGTGCCAACGAGCCGCGACGCACCACGAGCCCCCATCGCGCTTCTGCCAACAACGCGGGCCGCGCCAACACTCCCGCCGAGGAGCAGACGCCTGCTCGCCCTAAGTCCCGCTACATCCCTGCCCTTGACGGCCTGCGCACGCTTGCCGTCGTCGCGGTGGTGCTCTATCACCTCAACCTCACGTGGGCGCAGGGCGGTCTGCTCGGCGTCACGATCTTCTTTGTGCTTTCGGGCTATCTGATCACGCGCTTGCTGCTCAACGAAGTCGCTAAGACCGGACGCATCGACCTCAAGAGCTTCTGGATTCGCCGCATCCGTCGCCTGGTCCCCGCCGTGGTGACCGTCGTGGTGGTGACCTGCGCGCTGTGCACCGTCTTCAACCACGTGATGCTCACCAAGATGCGCCCCGACATCCTGCCGTCGCTGCTGTTCTTCAACAACTGGTGGCAGATTGCCCAAAACGTCTCGTACTTCAATGCTCTGGGCGACCCCTCGCCGCTCACGCACTTTTGGTCGCTTGCCATCGAGGAACAGTTCTACCTGATTTGGCCGCCACTGCTGTTTGCCATGGTATCCATGCATGTGAGCAAGCCCAACACGCGCCGCGTGGTTCTGGGCTTGGCTGCTGTCTCCGCCATCGCCATGATGGTGCTCTATAACCCCGCCGCCGACCCCAGCCGCGTGTACTACGGCACCGACACCCGTGTGTTCTCGCTGCTGCTGGGGGCCTGGATGGCCTTTATCCCCGATCGCGACCTGGCGCCGGTGCGTCTCGCTCGTCGTTTGGGGCTCAATCGCCTGGCCGGCGCCGCCAAGCACGGCAAGAACGCCGAGGGCAAGCCTGGCGAGAAGGCCGACGAATCAGCCGAGACCGCCCCGGCACAGCCGAGCGCCCTCGTGCGCTTTTGGTCCTCGCCCGCATCCATCGATGTGTTGGGCGTCGTGGGTCTGGCTGGCCTTGCCGCCATGGTCGCGCTCACCAACGGCTACACCGCGTTCCAGTACCGCGGAGGCACGCTGCTGTGCTCGATCCTCACGCTCATGGTCATCGCAGCCTGCGTGCAGCCCCAGGGAATGGTTGCCCGCGCGCTGTCAGCCGAGCCGCTCGTGTGGGTTGGCAAGCGCTCGTACAGCATCTACCTGTGGCACTATCCGCTGCTGCTCCTCATGAACCCGGTCGCCAACATTAACGACACGCCCTGGTGGCAGTATATCTTGCAGGTACTTGTGGTGGTCGCCGTGGCAGAGTGCTGCTATCGCTTTATCGAGACGCCATTTAGAAAGGGCGCCTTTGGGCGCACCGTATCCGAGTTCCGCGACGGCACCGCCACGCCCGCCAACTGGGTACGCGCGCACGTCCCTGTCTGCGCAGCCTACACTGTCGTACTGGTCGTTGCGCTGGGCGGTCTGATCTTTGTGCCGGAGACCTCCGCACTGAGCGGCGAGGGCGCCGAAGTTCTGAACAAGGAAGCCAAAAACACCGCGCCCACCGACCAGCAGGCGGCCGACGACACCGACAAGGACAACGACGGCTTCCCCGATGGCTCCTACGACCTGTTGATGATCGGCGACTCCGTGTCGCTGCGCGCCGTTGATTCCTTTGACGGCGTGTTCCCGCACAGCCATATCGATGCCGAAAAGGGCCGCCAGTTTGATGCGGGCCGCGCGACATTTGAGGGCTATATCCAGCAGAACCTTGCCGGCAAGATCGTGGTCTTTGCCCTGGGCACCAACGGTTTGGTAACGGACGCCCAGGTCGACGCGATCATGGCCGACGCCGGCGAGCAGCGCATTGTCGTGTTTGTAAACACGCGTAGCCCGCAGCCGTGGGTCGGGTCCACAAACCAGGCCATCGCCAACGCCGCCACGCGCTACAAGAATGTACGCGTTATCGACTGGTACGGGCACAGCGCCAACCGCAACGACCTGTTCGACGGCGACGGCACGCATCTGTCGGCCACCGGCGTGACCGAGTACCTCAGCCTGATCCACGATGCGGTCAAGAAAGACCTGCCTGTGCACCCCGAGGACCACGTCAACGATCCGCAGCCG
>CAJMPE010000047.1 GCA_905215275.1 uncultured bacterium
AATTCAGGGAGGCGTACGGAGACGCAGAGACGCCACCGGTGCGCTCGGTAAACCCAAATGCGATACCGCGCTCTTCACCGCCTACAACCGTCACGCCGTTATTTGTCAGGCGCTCAAGCTTAACTGGCTGTCCGCACGCCATGTCATACTCCCTTCGAGAGATGCGATCACCCTAAAGAGGAGACCGATTGAAATAAATGCAGAACAGGGGGTGCGGAATATCGTATCCGCACCCCCTGTGGTTCAAACTATCCCGCAGGAAACATCCTGCAAAAGCTGTTAGAAATTGCCGCGCTTCAAGAAATCGGGCAGTTCGAACTGCTCGTTGCCAAAGTTGGGAAGCTCAGAGCCGCCCACGTTGCGCGTTGCTGCGGGGGCAGCATGCGCCGGCGTGGAGGCATCGCTTGCAGACTTCGAGGCAGAAGACTGGGTCTGGCCAAACAGCTGATCTTGACGGTTGACGTTGGCATCGCTAAAGCCAGTGGCGATAACGGTGATGCGAACCTGATCGCCCAGGGATTCGTCGACAACGGTACCGAAGATGATGTTGGCCTCGGGGTCGACGGCGTTGGCGACAACGTCGGCGGCATCGCTGATCTCCTGGATGCCCAGGTCCTTGGAGCCGGCGATGGAAAGCAGGACGCGCGTGGCGCCATCGATGGAGCTCTCGAGCAGCGGACTGGAGATAGCCTGCTGGGCAGCGTCGACGGCACGGGTGTCCCCAGAAGCGGTACCGATACCCATCATGGCGGTACCGGCCTGCTTCATGATGGTCTTAACATCGGCGAAGTCCAGGTTGATGATACCCGGGACGGTGATGAGGTCGGTGATGCCCTGGGTGCCCTGGGAAAGGACGCCATCGGCAATTGCGAAGGCCTCGAGCATCGTGGTCTTCTTCTCGGCGATGTCGAGCAGCTTGTCGTTAGGGATAACGATCATGGTGTCAACGCAATCGGAGAGGGTCTTGATGCCCTCCTCGGCGCTCTTCTTGCGCTTGCGACCCTCGAAGGTAAAGGGCTTGGTCACGACGGCGACGGTCAGCGCGCCGACCTCGTTCATCGCGATATCGGCAACGATGGGAGCGGCGCCGGTACCGGTACCACCGCCCTCGCCGCAGGTGATGAACACCATGTCGGCGCCAGCGAGCGCCTCGGCGATATCGTCGCGGGACTCATCGGCAGCCTTGCGGCCAACCTCGGGGTTGGCGCCGGCGCCCAGGCCGCGGGTAAGGTCGGTGCCGATGTGCACCTTGATATCGGCATCAGAGATCGCGAGCGCCTGAGCATCGGTGTTGATGGCAACAAACTCGACGCCGCGGATGCCCTCTTCGATCATTCGATTGACCGCGTTGGTACCGCCGCCGCCGACGCCGACCACCTTAATGACGGCAAGGTAGTTGTTGATCTCTGTCTCGTGCATGTCGGTCCTCCGAACAAAGGTTATAGCCATAGCATGGGTTGACCCCTGCGCACATTAACCTTCAGGTTGAAAGTAAATGCAAAGGTAAACCGTATTATGTTTGCACATTATGAGCGTTTCAGTCAAATAATTGACCGTGAAAACCAAACAAACCAGATAAACGGCGTGGTATGGCCCCTCAACAAAGCCGTTTAGGATACTAGGCGGTCGGTGCGTTCCTAAACGTGTAGTTGCCCGGAGAGCGCACATTGATATAGGTCACGCCCTCTACCTGCGAAAGCAGCTTGGTCACGATGCGTTCTTTCTTGGCGATATCGTCCGAATCGCCCAGCGACACCTCAACGCCGTTGTCGAGATTTGCCGAGATAGCCTCAACGGAAGGTGTGGAAATATCCTTCACCTGGTCCAAGAACTCGCTCGAAAAACCGCGTGCGTAATCCAGGCCGGCCTTGACGGCCTTGGAGCTCACCGCCCGACCCGAAACCGGTGCGACATCGGCCGAGACGTCAGTCAACAGCACGGCGCCGTAGTGCTTGGCAAGCGCCAGGGCCGCATCGATGCCGGTCAGGGTGTTGGCACCCTCCCCCGATGTAATGACGTTCCCCTGGTCGTCCACCTCGACAGACGTCGACAGCGGAGCGATCCAGGTGTCATCGTCTCCGATAGCCCAGGCAAGGTCGTCGGAGCTGACATACGCAATGGCGGTAACTTTACGCTCCGTCGGCGTGATGATAAGCGTATGGGGAAACTGGCGCTGGACATCCACGCCCGAGACCCATGGGTTTTGCTTGAGGCCCTCGGTGATCTGATCGGGATCCACGTTAAAGAGCGACGTGTTCTCGGGAAGACTGATGAGCTGCATGGCGTCGTGCTTGGTCACATGCTCGCTGCCATGAATCTGAATATCGGTGGCGGAGAACAGGCCGGAGTTGATGACGACGATGGCAATAATGGCAAGTACGGCCACGGCTGCCAGGATGCCGCCCGCGATCTTGCCCTTACCCTTCATGGCAGAAGCGGCGTCGGTCGCCTTACCTGCCATGGCACCGAGCGATGACAGAGGATTGATGCCCTTTTTTGCCGAAGACGCCTTGGCGGCGGGTACCGATGTCAGTGAACGCGGCTTAGCGCCAGCCAACGTACGGCTGGCATGCGGCGCACGAGCTCCCAGCGAAGGCTTGGGCGTCGCCATGGATCGGGAGGTCTTGGTGCCCATCGCCGGCTTGGGCGTCACCGAAGGACGCGGAGCCGGACGACTCGTCTTTTTAGAAGCGGGGCGTCCCCCCAGCTGAGAGCCGACGACCGGGCGCTTGGCAGGACGGACGGACCCAACAGACTTGGAGGGCAAGGCGGGCTTATGTTGAGACTGGGCAGGTGCGCCGGAACGCCCTCCGGCGCGGCGGAAGGTTGGTTTCGATGCTCTAGAAGCCGAGGAATTTAACTTCCGGTCTGAGCTCGATGCCATACGCCTCCCTCACCTTTCCGTGCACATGCCTGATAACCGCGGCCACGTCATCGGCCGAGGCGGTTCCGTTATTAACGATAAAATTAGCGTGTACGGGCGAAACTTCCGCACCGCCAACCGAAAAACCCTTTAATCCACAATCCTCAATCAACTTGCCCACGCTTGCGTCGGGCGGGTTGCGAAAGACTGATCCGCAGGATGCACGGCCCATGGGCTGCGTGCGCTTGCGCCGCGTCAGGTACCGCTCCATGCGCTCGCGAATGTCGGCCTTGGGCGCGGGCTTGAGTTTAAGCACGCACTCGAGAATGATTTCGTTACGCGGCAGGCTGCACTCGCGATACCCCCAAGCGATCTCGGACCCTGCATAGTGCTTAATACCGGACGCCGGATCAAACGTGACCACGTCCTCGATAAGGGAGCCGATCCACTCGGTCCGCGTACCTGCGTTCATGGACACGGCGCCGCCGACCGAACCGGGAATACCAACCGCGAACTCAAGGCCCGAAAGCCCACGCGACAAGGCGTCGTTGACCAAACGCGCGAACATCACGCCCGCACCAACGGTCAGCGTGCAGCCGTCCTCGGCAACAACCGTGCGCTGAAACTCACGTCCCAGCGAAATAACGGCGCCGCGATAACCGGCATCGGCAACCAACAGGTTAGACCCCTTGCCGATAATCACCCACGGCACCTGCTCGCGGTCGAGCACCGCCACGGCGCGACGCAGGGCATGGTAGCTATGGCACGTCACAAAGAGGTCGGCCTTGCCACCGATACGATAGCTTGTATGGCGTGCAAGACGTTCGTCCTCGACCACGTCCGTGTCGATCATGCCCGAAAGCGCCATGACGGCGTTAAACAGACCCATAGAGGTTAAGCGTCTTTCTTGGCAGTCAGATACTCGATGAACTCGGGGCCGACGGTCGTAACGTCGCCGGCACCCATGGTGAGCAGCAGGTCGCCCTCGCCCACGAGCTTCTCAAGCTCCTGGTTGAGCTCAAGACGGCTGGAGCAGTACACGACCTCCTTGCCGGGGTGCTTGGCGCGAACGGTATCTGCGAGCATCTTGGAGGTAACGCCCGGAATCGGCATCTCGCCGGCGGAGAACACATCGATCAGCAGCAGCTTATCGGCGTTGGCAAAGGCATCGGCAAAGTCATCGCACAGAGCCTGCAGGCGCGAATAGCGGTGCGGCTGGAACACGACGTCGACATGTTTGTAGCCCAGCGAAGAGGCAGCAGCGAGCGTCGCCTTGATCTCGGTGGGATGATGGCCGTAATCGTCAACCACCGTGATGCCGTCGATATCGCCCACGTGGGTAAAGCGACGGCGGACGCCCTCAAAACTCGAAAGTGCCTTAGCGGCGGCGTCGATATCGAGGCCAAGGACATGGGCGACGGTCAAGACGGCCGTGGCGTTGAGCATGTTGTGACGACCGGGGTTGCTCTTAATCTCGACAGCGTGCTCGGTGCCGTCCTCAAAGCGAACGATAAAGTCGCTCTGGATGCCCTTGACATCCGGATGTACGCAGACGATGTCGTTGTTCTCGGCAAAGCCATAGGAAAGCACATGACGGCCCGTCGACTTGGCGAGCTCGACCAGATGCGGATCCTCGCCGCAAACGATGACGGTGCCGTCCTCGCCCACCAGCCCCATAAACTTGGCAAAGGTGGCCTCGATCTCCTCGATGCCCGAGTAGTGATCGAGATGGTCGGCCTCGACGTTGGTCACGATGACCACGTTGGGGTTCAGGAACAGGAACGAGCTGTCGGACTCGTCGGCCTCGGCGACAAAGTAGTTACCCGAGCCGTTCTTGCCGTTGGTGTCGTAGCCCTCGACGATGCCGCCGATTAAAAAGCTGGGGTCCAGACCCATGCGATCGAGCATCGTGGCGCACATCGAAGACGTCGTGGTCTTGCCGTGCGTGCCGGCAACGGCGACGGTGGTGTAGCCGTGGCCCAGGGCCGAGAGCATCTTGGCACGGGGCCACACGGGAATACCGAGCTCGCGGGCACGCACGAGCTCGGGGTTGGACTCGGGAATTGCGGTGGAGACAACAACCACGTCGGGCTTGACCTCGTCGATCGTGGCGGCCTCATGGCCCACATGCACCTTCACACCAGCGCGGGTAAGCTGGCGGATATAACGTGACGTCTTAAGGTCGGAGCCGGTAACGATGTAACCGCGCTCGTGCAGGACGAGGGCGATGCCGCTCATGCCGGCGCCACCGATACCGATAAAGTGGGCGCTCTTGAACTCGGGCGCGGAGGTTGCAGTCTGGGAATCAGCCATGTGCTCGTGTACTCCTTGCGTAAACACTGCCTGTAACCCGTTAACTGTACCGCACCTACCGCATCCGCGCGAGGGCGACCGGCGATATCCCGTCTAACTAACGCAATCCCTCTACCGCGTCGGCCAAAAGCGCGGCGGCACGGTCCTGGGCCAAGCCACGCGCCGCCTGACGCATCGCATCACGCGCCGCAGCGTCATCGATCAGGTGCAGCAGCTCGTCGGCAAAGGCAGGGGCATCGATATCGGCATCGGCGCAAAGCACGCCGGCGCCGGCATCGACCAGGTAACGCGCATTCGTGGTCTGGTGGTCGGCCGTGGCGTGCGGATACGGTACGAGTACCGAGGGCACGGCAAGCGCGGCGATCTCGGCCACGCTCGAGGCACCGGAACGCGAGAGCACCAAATCGGCCGCAGCCAGCATATCGCCCATGTTGTCGATGTAGGGCTGGACACGATAGCGCTTCGCCTCCTCGGGCGTCAGCGCCAAAGCGCTCTCGGTCTCCTCAAAGCCGTCGGCACCCGTCGAATGCAAAATGTAGAGATTCTCGCGGGTCAGCAGCTCACTCTTGAGCGAGGCAACGCGCTCGTTGAGATGCTGAGCACCGAGCGAACCACCAAAGACGAGCAGAAGCGTCGCGTCCTCGGGCACACCGAGCGTCCTGCGACCGCGAGCGCGATCGCCCTCGATCACCGAACGACGCACGGGATTGCCCGTCATGAGCACATGGTCGGGGTCGCCCTCGCGCTCAAAGACCGCGCGGGCCGCAGGTACCGAAATGCACACGCGGGCGGCATGTGAGTTCATCATCTTATTGGCCAGACCCGGAACAGAGTTCTGCTCGTGCAGCAGATACGGAACGCCGGCGCCCTTGCACCAACCCAGCAGCGGGACCTCAACGTAAGCACCAAAGCCGATAGCGGCATCGGGCTTACCGACCTTTGAGAAGTGACTGGCAAGCGCACGCTTCGCCTTGTTGACGCGCCACAGCGAGGTCAGCGCCGTCCAGGGACGGGAGCGATCGAAGCCCGTGACCGTGATGGGCACAAAATCGAATCCGGCCTCGGGAACCAGACGGCCCTCGAGCTTGCGCGATTGGCCCACGAACACAACGTGATGACCGCGGTCACGCAGCTCCTCGGCCAAGGCGAGCGCGGGGTTGATATGTCCTGCCGTGCCGCCAGCTGCAATAGCAACGGTCATCTTATCGGTCATGGTAATCCCTTCGTACACGCGGCCCCTGGTCATCGGGGCGCAAACGCGCCGACGGGTCCGAATTCAAATCGATTCGATTATATCCGCCGCCCGCATTGCGAGGAGTGGGGCGCTGAGGACGACCTTGCGGCGCCGTTCGCTGACGCGGACGGGCTGCCGACTCGGTCGCAGAGCCATCCAGGACGGTAAAGCCGTTACGCGAAGATCGCTCGCCGCGCACGTGGGGCACGCCGGCGGTACTCTCATCCATAACGGCAAAGCTCTCGCGGCGACGGTCGTATTCATCGCGACGGGCGCTCTCATACGAAACGCGCAGGATCAGACCGGCGAGCATAAGCGACACAATAATCGACGAGCCGCCGTAGCTGATAAACGGCAGCGGCTTTCCCGTCATGGGAAACACATTGAGAATGCCCAGCGCGTTGATCAAAAACTGCACCGCAAGGATGACCGCGGAACCCGATGCCATAAGTGCTCCGCGACGGTCGGTCGCCTGCTCGGCAATACGAAACGCCGAGTAGATCAGCATCGCGAACACCAAGAAGAACAGCACGGTTCCGATAAAGCCAACTTCCTCGCCGATAATAGCCAAGATGTAGTCGTTATGCGCCTCGGGCAAATACGAGTACTTCATGGTGGAGTTACCGATACCGCGACCGAACAGGCCGCCCGAGGCAAACGCCATAATGGCAAGCGTGGCCTGATAGCCATCACCATATTCGTCTGCCCAAGGATTCCAAGCAACCTCGACACGCGTCATACGATACGGCTCGGCGATAAGGGCGATCGCAATGACGGCGATGCCGGCAACGACCGTCCAAACGATATATTTGGGGTCCAATCCCGCAAACAACGCCATGCACATGAGGGTCAGCAAGATGATCAGAACGGTGCCAAAATCGGGCTGAACAAAAATCAGAAAGAGCGAAATGCCCAGGTAGACACCCATCTTGCGAAGAAACTCGTTGATGTTGCCGCCGGGCGAAAAGATGCGGTCGAGCATGATTGCCGAATACGCGATGGCGAACGGCTTTAAAAACTCAGACGGCTGGAACTGAATACCGGCGATGTTGAGCCAACGCGTGGCGCCACGACTGCCGCTACCCATAAAGAACACCAGAACCAGTAGCCCTATCATGCCCATGAGAAAGATCCTGAGCACGTCTTCCCCAAACCAACTGTCCGGCAAGACGCGCACGATGGCAACCATGGCCAGCACGCCAACTCCAGCAAACGCGGCCTGTCGAAACAGGAAAAACGTCGCCGTACCATTCTCGTGCAGCGCCTCGACCGAAGATGCCGAGTACACCATCAGCAAGCCGAAGCAAACCAAGCTAAACAGGCAAGCCATAAATATCAAACGAGGGCGCATGATGCGAGCGGGGACGCCGGCAATATAGCGCTCACCGAACGTCTGCCCGCCGCGTCCGGAACGCGGCGTGCTACGCAGCGAGGAAGCACGGTCCGAGTCGGGCCTCCTCATATCACTTCGGGGGCTCTCCTCTCTCACCGGCAACCCCTATTCCGTTTGCGATTTCGCTGCCGCGGCAAGCTGGGCAACGTAGTCCTTAAACACGCGACCGCGCTCCTCGTAGCCCGAGAACTCGTCGAACGAAGAGCAAGCGGGCGAAAGCAGGATCACGTCGCCGCGGCTCGAGAGCGAGCGGGCAACGTCAACGGCATCGCGCAGATCATCGGCCTGGGCGATATCCACGTCACCATCGACATCGGCCTCGTCCATAGCGGCGGTAAAGCGCTCGCGCGCATCGCCAAAGCAAACGACCGAGCGCACGTTGTCCATAACGACGCGGGCAAAGTCCGCAAGCGGCGTACCCTTATCGTGACCGCCGAGCAGCAAGATCACGTCGTCATCGGGAAACGCCGTCAGGGCCTTTTCGACCGCATCGGTGTTCGTTGCCTTGGAATCGTTGACGTAGCGCACGCCATCGATCTCGCCGCAGGGTTCAACGCGGTGCTCCAGCGGCTGGAACGATGCCAAACCGCGGCAAATGCCCTCGGGATCGGCACCGACGGCCAGAGCAGCCGTGGCGGCGCATAAGGCATTGATGACATTGTGATGGCCCGAGATCTTGAGCTCAGACGTGGCGACAAGCTGAGTCTCGACGCCCTTCAGGCGCACGACCATCTTGCCGTCGCGCACAAAGGCGGCGTCTGCACCCTCGGGCTCGTCAAAAGCGACCTTGCAGATGCGGCGACCCGGTGTGTAGATGTACTCATCGAACTCATGGATGCCGGCATCCTCGACGTCGATAACCACGAGGTCGTCATCGACCATATTCTCGAACAACTTGATCTTGGCAAGCGCATAGTTCTTGTGGCTCTTGTGCCAGCCCAGGTGGTCGGGCGTGATGTTGAGCAGTACCGCCACGCGAGGATGAAGCTCGGCGGTCGTAGCAATCTGATAACTCGAAAGCTCGGCCACAAACCACTCATTGTGTGCGCGGCCGTCGATCTCGTTCACCGGTGGCTCGCCGATATTGCCGACGGCCACGCTGGCTTCACCGGCGGCCTTGAGCAGATAATCGGTCAGCGACGTGGTAGTTGTCTTGCCATTGGTGCCCGTGATGGCGATCCAATTTTGGGGAGACAGACGATAGGCAAACTCGGGCTCGCCCATAATCTGAGCGGCATGCTCACGCCCAGCCTTAAAGAAGGCCGAGAACTCCGAGATACCCGGGCATGTCACGCACACGTCATAGGCACCCTCGACCTGCTCGGTGCCGTAGACAAACGACGCGCCCTGCGCCTCGAGCGCACGCGTGGCGTCATTGGGCTCGGAGGTACCGCCGCCATACACGGTCGTGGCGCTCACGCGCTCGGGGTGAGCCAACGCCCAACGGGCGACATCGAGACCGGATTTACCCTGCCCCAAAACAAGCAGGCTAAAGACATCAGCAAGAGGCATGAAAGACCACTATCCCAACTGGAAGAACAGGGCGAGGCCAACGGCGCCAAAGGCCGCGGCGATAATCCAAAAACGGATAACGACCTTGGTCTCGGCCCAGCCCTTCTTTTCGAAATGATGATGGATGGGCGCCATAAGGAAGACGCGCTTGTGCGTAAAGTGGAAATAGACGACCTGGATCATAACCGACAGGGTCTCGACGATAAACAGGCCGCCGATGATGAGGGAAACGACTTCGGTGTTGGTAATGATGGAGGTGCAGGCAAAAGCGGCACCCAGGGCAAGCGAGCCGGTATCGCCCATAAAGATGCTCGCCGGGTAGCAGTTGAACCACAAAAAGCCCAGGCAGGCACCGGCGCACGCCGTGCAGAAGATGGACAGGTTCACGTCACCGTGCAAAAACGCCATGGCGGCCATGGCGAGCATGGCGATCATGGAAGTGCCGCCGGCAAGGCCGTCCAGACCATCGGTCAGGTTCACGGCATTGGAAAGACCAGCGATCATCAGCCAGCAAAATACAATGTAGAGCCACGGGAACGAAAGGCCGCAGATGGTGGTCGAAAGAACACCGAGGTCAATCGTCAGGCCGCCGGGAAAACGAATCTCGGGGGCGACGCCGCACCAATTGACGGCGAGCACGGTAAAGGTGACGCAGATGATGGTCAGACCGATCATCTTGGCGTGAGGCGTCAGACCGAGCGAGCGACCATGCGTGACGGAGGTCAGGTCGTCGATGAGACCCAGAACGCCGGTGGCCAACGTGGCAAGCAGCACGAGCACGAGCTCGGTGGTGAGCTTGCCCATCAGCAGGCAGGTCAGCGAGATCGCGACAAGGATGATGACGCCGCCCATGGTGGGCGTACCCTGTTTAATCAAATGACGCTTGGGGCCGTCGGCTCGGACCTGTTGGCCGATACCCTCGACCTTCAGCAGCTTGATCCACCACGGCATAAGCAGCAGCGCAATGGCGGCAGCGATGCCAAGTCCCAAAAAGGCCTGATACGTAGGATACGAGGGATTGCCGAACATGGGCTAGCACACACCTTCCACAAAGCGGTCGAGCTCAACAAAACGGGAACCCTTGACCAGTACAACATCATGATTTTCAAGCGCGCCGCCCATGCGGTCGAGCACCTGCTGATAATCGGAGAACACCTGGATGCGGTCCTCATCCATACCCATCATACGTGCGGCATCGGCCATGAGCTGAGCCAGCTCGCCGCCGACGCACGCGAGCATGTCGAGCTTCTTGGCGGCGGCATAGGCGCCCACGAGCTCATGCATGCGGGGAGCCTCGTCGCCCATCTCGCCCATCTCGCCCAGGATCGCCATGCGCGAACCGTCACAGATGAGCGAGCACAGCAAATCGAGGCCGGCAGCCATAGACTCGGCACTGGCGTTATAGGAGTCGTCAATGATGCGTGCTCCGCTCTTGGCGCGCTTGATCTCCTGACGGTGGCCGGTGATCGTAAGGCCCCTAAAGGCAGCATCGATCTGCTCGGGCGTCACGCCCAGACGATAGGCGACCGCGGCGGCCTTGACGGCATTGGGCACGGACTGCACGCCGGGAATGGCCAACATGGTATCGACCGTGTCGCCCTGACCAAAGTCGAGCGTAAAGACCGGATGGCCCTCGTCGTCGACGCGAATGTCGCGTGCGCGGACCTCGTCGTCGTCCGAGACACCGGCCAGCATCACGTCAATACCCGCAGGCTGGGCGAACGTATCGCGAATGAACGGCGTAAAGTCGTCCTCGCCGCCCAACACCAGCAACGGCGAGAAGTCGCCGGCGGCGCACATGCCCTGGACAATCTCGGACTTGGCGCGAGCGATGTTCTCGCGGCTGCCCAGGATGCCGATGTGGGAGGTTCCGATCTTGCTCACGATGGCAAGATTGGGGTTGGCAGACTGGGACAGGCGCTCAATCTCATGAAAATGGTTCATGCCCATCTCGAGCACCAGGACCTCGGTATCGGCCGGAGCGGAAAGCACCGTGAGCGGCATGCCGATCAGGTTGTTGAAATTGCCCTTCGTGGCCCAGACGCGATAACGCTTGGCGAGCACGGCGGCGAGCACGTCCTTGGTCGTCGTCTTGCCAATCGAACCGGTAATGCCGACGACCAGGCAGCCAAGCTCCAAGCGATATACATGCGCCAGGCGCAGCAAGAACTCCTCGGGGTCGTCGGTCAGCAAGATGGCGCATCCCTTGTCCTGCGCCAGCGAAACCAGCTCGGCATCGGGTTCGCGCGTCATCACGACGGCACCGGCACCCGACTCAATGGCACGGGAGGCAAAATCATTGCCGTCGACCTTTTCGCCGGGGAAGGCGACAAAGATCGTCCCCTCCTCGACCTGACGCGAGTCGATAACGCACCCGCGGCATACCCGATCGACTTCTTCCGTCACGGTTCGGGCCCCCGTTGAGGCCGCGAGGTTGTTGACGGCGATCTCTATCATTGCAGCTCCCCTGTAAACCTAATATTGCTATCGGCGTATTGTATCCCAGTGCCATGCGCGCGTGGTGCAGGGCATGTGAACACCCTTCAGATCAAACGGCAGACCACGCTCAAGATTGTAACCCCCTACTTCGTGCGCGGGATACCCAGCACGTCGAGCGCGTTGGCCATAATGGACTGGAACGGCACCGCAGCGGCATCTGAGCCGCTCGGCGTTCCGTCGAGCGTGATATAGCACA
>CAJMPE010000048.1 GCA_905215275.1 uncultured bacterium
CAAAGGAAAGCACTTAATGTGCTTTCCGTCTTGCGCAGGACTGTAGAGCAGGAAACTTAATTACGCGCCGCTCCCCGCTCACGCCGGGCAAGCTCTCCCTTGTACTCCATCTCACTAAAGTGTATGATTCTGAACGTTATATGACTCACTTTACCTAACTAAAGTGCCATCAAGGGGGATACCATGAATGCCGATATGTCTCGTCGTCAGTTTGTTGGTCTAGCCGGTTCGCTTGCCACGGTGCTTGGCCTCGGCCTGGTAGGCTGCGGCGGTGGTGCCGATAAGGGCTCTGCTGCCGGATCTACCGCAGCCAAGGACGTGAAGGGCGCTGTGGAGTCCAAGAAGCTCATCGTGGGCTTTGACAAGTCCTATCCTCCGTATGGCTTTGTAGGCGACGATGGCGAGTACACCGGCTTTGACCTCGACCTTGCCAAGGCCGTTGCCGACAAGCAGGGTTGGGATGTTGAGTATGAGGCTATCGACTGGGATGCCAAGGACACGCTGCTCAACTCGGGTGCCATCAACTGCATCTGGAACGGCTTTACCATGGAGGGCCGCGAGGACGACTACACGTTCTCCGAGCCTTACATGCTCAACGAGCAGGTGCTCGTGGTCAAGAAAGACGCGGGTATCAAGAGCTGGGACGATCTTGCCGGCAAGACCGTGATTACCCAGACCGATTCCGCCGCACAGGATGTGCTCGAGGGCGACCAGAAGGATTTGGCGGCGACGTTTGCCACGCTCGATACCATCGGTGAGTACAACACGGCCTTTATGCAGCTCGAGAGTGGTGCAGTCGATGCCGTTGCCTGTGACCTCTCGATCGCTCAGTATCAGCTTGCCGCCAAGCCCGATGCCTATACGCAGCTCGACAAGCCGCTGTCCAGCGAGCACTATGCCGTCGGCTTTAAGAAGGGCGACACCAAGTCCGCCGATGCCGTGACCGAATCGCTCAAGGCACTCTACGAGGATGGCACGGTCAAGGACCTCTGCGATAAATATTCAAGCTATGGTTTGTCTTTCGATAATTGGGTGCTCAAGTAATGTCTATTCAGGTCATGATGCAGATGCTTGGCCAGGGATTCTTGGTCAGTTTGCAGCTGTTTGTACTGACGCTGCTCGGGTCGATTCCGCTGGGAATCCCCGTGGCGTTTATGCGCATGAGCAAAATTGCGCCGCTCCGCTGGATTGCGCGCATCTACATTTCGGTCATGCGCGGTACGCCGCTCATGCTGCAGATGTTTGCCATCTACTTTGCCCCGTACTACGTGTTTGGCATTTCGCTCACGCCCGATTCCAAGTGGACGGCGTGCGTCGTGGCATTCATCATCAACTACGCCGGCTACTTTGCCGAGATCTATCGCTCGGGCCTGCAGTCCATTCCGCGCGGTCAATACGAGGCTGCCGAGGTGTTGGGTTACTCGCGCATACAGACGTTTCTGTATATCGTGATGCCGCAGGTCGCCAAGCGCATTTTGCCGGCGATGGGCAACGAGATCATCACACTGGTCAAGGACACGTCGCTGGCGTTCGCCATTGGCGTGGGTGAGATGTTCTCGACCGCCAAGGCGCTGGTTGCCTCGCAGGTGAGCATGGTGCCGTTTGCAATCGCGGCGCTGATCTACTGGGTCTTTAACTTCGTCGTCGAGATGCTGCTGGGCGCCGCCGAGAAGCGACTTGACTACTACCACGACTAGCCTGTTCCGTCGTGCTTTTCAAACACATGGAGGTTCCCGTGTCCGGAACGGTAATGAATATATCGAACGCGCGTAAGGCGTTTGGCGGCAATGAGGTACTCAAGGATATCTCGCTCGAGGTCAAGCGTGGCGAGGTCGTGGCGATTATCGGGCCTTCGGGCGGCGGTAAGTCCACGCTGCTGCGCTGCGCCACACTGCTCGAGACGCTCGACGGTGGCTCGCTCTCGTTTGGCGACCTTGCCGTCGCGACGGATGCGGGTTCGGGCGCGGTGTACGCAAAGGGCGATGTGCCTAAACAGGCGCGCTCGCGGTTTGGTCTGGTGTTTCAGAACTACAATCTGTTCCCGCACTATACCGTGATGAAAAACATCACCGATGCACCGATCCGCGTGCTTAAGCGCCCGCGCGAGCAGGCGGAGGCCCGCGCACACGAGCTTATTGCACAGATGGGGCTGACGGGCAACGAGAACAAGGTGCCCTGTGAGCTTTCGGGCGGCCAGCAGCAGCGCGTGAGTATTGCCCGTGCCTTGGCGCTCGACCCGGAAATCTTGTTCTTTGATGAGCCGACCTCGGCGCTCGATCCAGAGCTGACGGCCGAGGTGTTGCGCGTCATCAAGGATCTGGCTGCGCAGAATATGACGATGGTAATCGTGACCCACGCGATGCAGTTTGCGCGCGATGTTGCCGACCGCGTGGTCTTTATGGACGGCGGCCGCATTGTCGAGGAGGGTCCTGCCGAGCAGGTCATCGATCATCCGCGCGAGCAGCGTACACGCGAGTTCTTAAGCCGTATCGAGGGATAGGCTCAGCTATTTACTCAACTGTATATTGAGACAAAACCGCCGCAGGTCTTACGGCCTACGGCGGCATTTTGTTTGCATCGGCGGGATCCAATAATCGCCTAGCATACGTTCTTCTTCCTCTCGCCGCCCGTATCCATACGCGTGCCGAAAGGTCTGCATGGACAGGCGACTGCAAGGGTAGGGTGGTGGCATAGGACATTTGGAGGGTGAGTCGGCTCGGCTGCCGACCATGCTGCTTCCGGGATGGCACCGACCGCGAACTCTCCCCGTTGGGTCGCGCATTGCGCGCGGCCCTGCAAGGAGGTCATCATGGGTGCTCCCAAGACCGGCAATGTAAGGAACGTGGTGCTCGTAGGCCAAGGCGGGGTGGGCAAGACTTCACTCGCCGAGGCCATGCTCCACCTTTCCGGTAAGACCGCCCGCCTGGGTGGCCACGACGGCACCAAGCCCACGCTCGACTATGACCCTGAAGAGGTCAAGCGTTCATTCTCCATCTCGACGACCATCGCGCCGATCGACTGGAAGGGCGCCCGCATCAACGTGCTCGATGCTCCGTGCTATCCCGATTTTATCGGCGACGCCTTTGCTGCGATGAGCGTTTGCGAGACGGCGCTGTTTGTGGTCGACGCCGAGGCCGGCCCGCAGCCAACGACGGTTAAGCTTTGGTACGCCGCCGAGGACCTGCGCCTGGCGCGCGCGGTGTTCGTAAACCGCTTGTCGCGCTCCGAGGCCAGCTTTGCGACCACGATGGACCTGCTGCAGGAGCGCTTTGGCACGCGTCTGGGCGCCGTGACCCTCCCCTGGGGCGAGGGCGAGGACTTTAACGGCATCATCGACCTGGTGCGCATGAAGGCGCGCCATTGCAACGGCACCGAAGCCGTTGAGTCGGAGATTCCCGAGGAGTATCGTGCCCAGGCCGAGGAAGCCCATGACCATCTGTGCGAGCTGGTGGCCGAGGCTGACGACGAACTGATGATGAAGTACTTGGAAGGCGAGGAGACGCTGACGCAGAAGGAGCTCGAAGGCCTGCTGTCGAAAGCGATCGCCGAGCGCATCTTTGTGCCGGTCTTTGCGGGCGATTGCATTAAGGAGCAGGGCGTCAACTCGCTGATGGACGACATTGCCACGTACTTCCCGGCGCCGACTGACTACGGCGAGATGCCGCTCATCGACGGCGACTCGCTCAAGATCTCGAGTGACGATGACCGTCCGGTGGCATTTGTGTTTAAGACGCTGGCCGACCCGCAGCAGGGCCGCATCAGCTTTATCAAGGTACTGACGGGTACGCTTGAGCCGGGCCTTGAGCTGATCAACGCGCGCACCCGCAAGAGCGATCGTCTGGCTCACCTGTATGTGATGTGCGGCCGCGACATGACCGAGGTCGGTCACGCCTATGCCGGCGATATCATCGTGGCGCCCAAGCTGGCGGCCGAGACGGGCGATACGCTCTCGATTACCGGCAAGGTCGAGGCTGCGGCGTTTAAGTTCCCCAACTCGCAGTACCGCATCGCCATCGAGGCCGAGAACCGTGGCGACGAAGAGAAGCTCTACACGTTTATCGAGAAGGCCTGCAAGGCCGATCCGACCATGAGCATCGACCGCGACGAGGAGACGGGCCAGACTATCATCTCCGCCGTGGGTGAGGCGCAGGTTTCGGTGCTGCTCAACCGTTTGGAGGATCGCACCAAGGTCGTGGCCAAAAGCGTGCCGATCCGCATTCCGTATCGCGAGACCATCCGCCGCACGGCAAGCGCCCAGGGTCGCCACAAGAAGCAGACTGGCGGCGCCGGTCAGTACGGCGACTGCTGGCTGCGTGTGGAGCCGCTCATTGGGCCCGACGGCACGAGCGACGGCTATGAGTTTGTGGACGAGGTCGTGGGTGGCCGCATCCCGCGCTCGCTCATCCCCGCCGTGGACAAGGGCGTCCAGGAGACCATGAAGGACGGTATTATTGCCGGCTACCCGCTCACGGGCATTCGCGTGGCTGTGTACGACGGCTCGTATCACAGCGTCGACTCCAACGAGATGGCGTTTCGCGCGGCGGCACGCATCGGTCTGCGCAAGGCATGCGCCGATGCCGACCCGGTGGTGCTGGAGCCCATCGAGGAAATCACGGTGACTATCCCCGAGAGCTACGCCGGCGCCGTGATGGGCGACATCTCGGCATCGCGCGGTCGCGTGACGGGCATGGAGACCGATGAACGCGGCGATACCGTTGTTATTGCCCAGGCGCCGCTGGCCGAGCTGACGGATTATTCGACGCGCCTGCGCTCTATCACGCGCGGCACAGGCGACTTTACCATGAAGCCCGCAGGCTATGAGCAGGTGCCTTATGACGTTCAAGCCAAGCTGGTCGAGCGCTATGAGGAGGGTCGCGCCAAGTAGCGTGTGGCGTTGCCTGCAACATATATGCCGATGCAAGGACCGCTCTGGGTAACCCAGGGCGGCCCTTTTTGATCCCTGGGGGACGGAGGAAAACAGATCATCTTTGGGTTACGGGTGGCGCGGTCGGCACTAGTCTCCGGATGCCTGGTTGCGGCCGGTGGCGTAATCGATCTGCACGTGCGGCTGCAGGTTGTAGCAGTACACGTGGAAGCACAGGGTCTTGCCGTGGTCCTCGATCGATTGTGCTTCCAGACGTACGCCACGACAGACGAGTTCCTCTTCGTTGTACATGGGCGTGACGCGGTAGAGCACATGGTTACCCGTATCGCGAATATAGTTGAGAATCTGCTCTTCAAACGGTAGCATGCCCGTCTCGTTGAGATAGCGCGTGCCGGTGAGGAGATTTTTGCGGTTGGCGTTTTCGCCGCAGAGCGACCAGGCGATGAGGTGGCAGCGGTTGTAGAGGCTCTGGCCTGGAATAAAGTCGTAGCGCTGCTGATGCCAACCGGCAGGGTGGATGCGCGAGATATCGCCGCGCTTGCCCTGGCCGAGCGATTCGGGGCCAACGCAGGCGAGTGCCTTGCGGGTGCGGCCCAGGCTATCGAGCTTGGAGAATTTCTTAAAGCAGCCCTCTTCGGTGGCGCGATCGTATTCATCGAGCGTGAACGACGGCATGCCCAACGGGTGCGTGCTGTCGGCGCGAAGGGCAACGTAGGGGTTGCCGGCGTAGTCGGGAATGCTGCTGAGATAAACACCGCGGGCGCGGTTGAGGTCAGGGTTTTCGACTTCGTCGATGGGGGTGGCGGCGCTATCCGCGGAGGCAGCGTCACCGGCGTCGGTTGCGACGGATTCAGAGCCATCGCCAGAGTCTTGGCTATTTTGAGAGTCCGGGGAGCTCGCTGTTCCCGATTCGAGCCGGGCGACCAAGTCCGCCTCGTCGTCGGTGCGGCTGGGACTCTCGTTTTGCTTCTCGGCCAGAGCTGCCGCCTGCTCATCGCTTTGCGGCGACAACAACTTGGGCGCTCCGTCGAGCGACCCTGTGAACAGCGCAAACCCCAGCACCATGGCAGTGCCGATGGAAAGTGCTTGCTTGTAGGCGGACTTGCGCGACATTGAGGCTCCTGGATGGACGGTTGGGAATCTACCAGTCTAGCAGGAGCCGGCAGGGGCCGTTCTGTCGAACAAATACTTAAGATTTGAGACAAACGCTACTGATTCATTTGTCCCGCGGTCTAGATCGAGGTGGAGTCGAGCCAGTTGAGCTTGCACTCGAGAATGCGCTGCTCGCCGGGTTCGCTGCTTCCGTCAAGTAGGGCGAGCAGCATCTCGGCTGCTTCGCGACCTTCTTGGTCGACGGGCTCGATGATGGTGGAGACGGTCGGTGTGGTGAGATTAGTCCAGTCTTCGCAGTTGAGTCCCAAAAGGCCGATTTGCTGCGGAAGCAGATGGGCCATTGGCTGGAGGGCCTTGTAGACACGGGGAAGTGCCCACTGATTTTGCACGAAGATAAGGGTTCGCTTGGCGGGATTGAACTTGAATTTAAAGTATTCGGTGAGCTCGTTGATTGACGGCTTGTTGTGATCGATGGGAATCGCTTTGTAGAGCTGCCCGTTCGCTGCCAGCGCCTCGGCATACCCCTGAAAACGCTCCATGCGGGTGCGCATTTCGGTCATGTTGGCGGCAATGGAAAAGAAATCTTCGTAGCCGGCGTCGAGGAGTGCCTGTGTGGCGTTGTACACGCCGTCGTAAAGGTTGGTTTTGATCCAGCTGGTACCTGGGCTATAGATGGCCGCATCGAAAAAGACGACCGGCTTGCCGGCGCGTCTAATGCGGTCATGCACGGCTTTGAAGTTTGCCGTGGGCTGGATGATAAAGCCATCGACGCCCAGCGAGAGCATCTTGTCGACGTACATGAGCTCGGTCTCGGGGTTAAAGTTGCTCGTGCAAACGACCGTCTGGTAGCCCGCGGGGAGCATGACCTGCTCCATGCCATTGAGAACGAGCCCCGCCCATTTGTTGGTGTTATCCAAAATGATGATGGCAATGACGTGGGTTTGCTTGCCGGTGAGCGTCTGCGCTTGGGCGTTGGGAACGTATCCGAGTTCCTTAATGACGCGCGCGATTTTGTTCTGCGTCTTCTCGCTAAGCTTTTCTCGTTTGTCGTTGAGGTAATACGAGACGCTTGCCGTCGAGGTTCCCGCCTCTCGAGCGACGTCTGCGATCGTAACGCGCTGTTTTGCCACAGCGACTCCTTCCGACAGATGAGCATTTTCCAACATGATGACTTTGAGTCTTGGTGAAGGATACGCTTCGGTGAGCGGCTTTTTCCTTTCATATGAGTATGCAACAAATGCGGCATACGGGTGGGGTCGAAATTTGTGACCGGCATGCGCATCTGCCGTCTACCGAGAAAATCAAATACTTCTTGACTTTTGAAATCGAGGGCAAAATCGCAGGATTCATTTTTGGTTAAACGCATAACTAAATCGCATAACCAACGCTCTGACCTGCGCGTTTACCGAAATAAGCTGGCATTAAGAAAAACGAGCACCTATATTGTTCTTGTCGAAAAGACAGCAAGTCCAAACGGCAGGGGATGCTCCGGAGGCCTCCGCAAACGGTGTCTTGCGCACGCAACTCTATGAAAAGAGGGAAGCAATGAAGATCGTAGGCGTTGCCGCCTGTACTGTGGGTATCGCCCACACGTATATGGCCCAGAAGGCGATTCAGGATGAATGCGCCGCCCGTGGCATCGAGTGCAAGGTCGAGGCTCAGGGTGGCCTGGGTATCGAGAATGAGCTCACGCAGGAAGACGTGGACTCCGCCGACCTGGTCCTGGAGTCCGTCGACGTGGGTGTCGAGAACGAGGACCGTTTTGAGCAGAAGATGGCCGAGGGCAAGTTCCTGAAGGTCGGCACCTCGGATGTAATCGCCGATCCGGTAAAGATCATCGACCAGGCCATTGAGATCATCAAGGCGACGGGTGGCGCCGTTGACGCGCCCAAGGCCGAGGCCAAGGCAGAGAAGAAGGCCGTCTCCGCTGCCCCGCAGGCCCCGACACCGGCGTCCAAGCAGTCTATCTTTGCCGATCCTGGCAAGACGCTGCTCAATGCATTCAATACCGGCGTTTCCTATTTTATCCCCATCGTCGTTATCGGCGGCGTGTTTCTTGCCTTCTCGCTGGCATCCGGTACCGCCGGCGCCAACGGCATGGAGGTTACGAACCCGCTGATGGTGAGCCTTAACACCATCGGCATGGCCGGCATCTCCATGATGATCCCGGTGCTTGCGGCATACATCTCCTACTCGATGGCCGGCAAGCCCGCGCTCGCCCCCGGTTTTGTCCTGGGCTACCTGGTCAACAACGCAGTCGTTACCCCTAACGGCAACAGCGTTTCGACCGGCTTCTTGGGCGCCATGATCATGGCGGTCATCTGCGGCTACTTTGTCCGCTGGATGAAGACCTGGAAGGTCAACAACACCATCCAGACCATCATGCCCATCCTGATCATCCCGATTCTGACCTCGCTTGTCCTGGGCATGGCCTATATCTACATCCTGGCCACGCCGCTTGGCTTTGTGATGGACTGGCTCACCGGCGTGCTCGGCAGCCTGCAGGGCGGTTCCGCAGTTGTCCTGGGTCTGGTCATTGGCGTTATGACCGCCTTCGATATGGGTGGCCCCATCAACAAGACCGCCTCGACCTTCACCATGGCCATCATGGCCTCCGGCATCTATGGCCCCAACGGCATGTTCCGCGTCGCCGTCGCCATTCCCCCGATTGCCTGCGGCCTTGCTGCGCTCATCGCCAAGAACAAGTTCGATGACGCCGATCGCCAGATGGGTATCTCCGCACTGTTCATGGGCTGCATCGGCATTACCGAGGGCGCTATCCCCTTCGCGGTCAAGGACCTTGGCCACACCCTGCCCGGCATCTGCATCGGCTCTGCCGTGGGCGCGGCGCTCGCCGCCTTCCAGGGTATCGACTGCTACGTCCCGCACGGTGGCTTTATCGTCGCCCTTGCCACCAACAACGTCGCGCTGTTCTGCCTGGACATCGTGATTGGCGCCGTGGTCGCCGCTGCAATCCTGATTGCCATGAAGCCCACGCTCGACAAGCAGGCCAAGTAAACCTTTAAGGACTCCGGTTGTGCGGAGGGATGGATTTGACTCCGCACAACCGCCCCTACACAACAAAATCCATCCGTACTGATAGGGCCCACATCTGGGTCCCAGGGAACTTTTGTCAAAAATCCTCTGGAGAAGGAGAACAAAATGTCCAACCTCACCATCCGCCAGGCCGTTCAGGGCATGCTCAAACTGCAGGATAGCGGCGATCACGCAACCATGGTCGGCATTGGCCCCATGAGCCCCAACCTGATTCAGGCCGTGTTCGAGCTTGCCAAGGACGAGGATTTCCCGCCCATGTTTATCGCCAGCCGCAACCAGGTCGATATGGACGAGATGGGCGCCGGCTACGTCAACGGTTGGGACCAGACGCGCTTTGCCGCCGACATCAAGAAGGTCGCCGACGAGGTGGGTTACACCGGTCCGTACTACCTGTGCCGAGATCACGGCGGTCCGTGGCAGCGCGACGAGGAGCGTAACGCCCACCTGCCCGAGGACGAGGCCATGGAGCTCGCCCGCAAGTCCTTCGTCGCCGACATGGAGGCAGGCTTTGACCTGCTGATGGTCGACCCCACCAAGGATCCCTATCAGATCGGCAAGGTTATTCCGCTCGACGTGGTGCTTCGCCGCACGATCGATCTTATCGACTACCTTGAGCAGTACCGTCGCGAGCATAACCTGCCCGAGGTCGCCTATGAGGTCGGTACCGAGGAGACCAATGGCGGCTTGACCTCTACCGATAAGTACGAGGAGTTCATTTCTCAGCTGCAGCCCGAGCTCGAGAAGCGCGGCTGCCCCATGCCCACCTTTATCGTCGGCCAGACCGGCACCCTTACCCGCTGGACGGAGCAGGTCGGTCACTACAACTTCAAGAACGCCCGCGAGCTTGCCGATATGGCCAAGCGCTATGGCGTGGGCCTGAAGGAGCACAACGCCGACTATCTGGACGACGCGACGCTGCTCGAGCACATCCCGGCACACGTGACCGCCTCCAACGTCGCTCCGCAGTATGGCACCGAGGAGACCCGCGCCTACCTCAAGCTCTGCGCCACCGAGCAGATCCTGGTCGACAACGGTCTGTGCGATGACCCCTCCGACCTGTATCACACGCTGCTGGTCAAGGCTATCAAGACCGAGCGCTGGCGCAAGTGGATGACTGGCGACGACGTCAACCTGCAGGTCGATGACATCCTTGCCGACGATGAGCTCAGCCTGAAGATCCTGGATGTCTCCGGCCACTATGCGTTCAACGATCCCGAGGTCAAGGAGCAGGTCGAGAAGCTCTATCGCAACCTCGCTGCCCAGGACATCGACGGCAAGCGCTTTGTGATCGAGCACATCAAGCGCCCGATCAAGCAGTACGTCGTCGGTCTTAACCTCAAGGGCGTCACGACCCGCATCGAGGCCGCTCTTGCCGAGTAAGTAGCTTTTCCTACGCGACGCCGGGCCTGGGGCATGTCCCAGCTGCAGGCCCGGCACATGGGACAAAGGGGCAGTCCCTTTGTCCCATTCTTTTGAGTTTTAGCTTCCTTTGAAGGGGTTCACCATGAAGTTCTTTATCGATACCGCCAATCTGGACGAGATTGCCGAGGCCAAGAGCTGGGGCTGCCTGGCCGGTGTTACCACCAACCCGTCCCTGTACGCCAAGACCGGCGGCAAGCTTGCCGACTTTGAGCCCCATATGCTCAAGATTGCCGAGCTCTGCGAGGGTCTGCCCGTGTCTGCCGAGTCCACCGCGACTACTGCCGAGGGCATGATCGAGGAGGGCAAGCGTCTTGCCGCCCTCGCTCCCAACATCGTGGTTAAGCTTCCCGTGTGCGAGGCCGGCCTTGCCGCCTGCCGCGCCCTGGCCGACGCAGGTGTGCGCGTCAACATGACGCTTGTTTTCTCGCCGACCCAGGCCTTGATGGCCGCCAACGCCGGCGCTCGCTACATCAGCCCGTTTGTGGGGCGCTTCGATGACATCGCCGAGGACGGTATCTCGCAGCTCGACAATGTTGTGACTTGCATCAAGAACTATGACTGGACCGGCAAGAACGTCGACGACACCGTTGAGATCATCACCGCTTCGGTCCGCACGCCCAACCATGTGACCCAGGCGGCGCTGCTTGGTGCCGACATTGCGACCGTCCCCATGGCCGCTCTTAAGAAATGCTTGCATCACCCGCTGACCGACCAGGGCCTTGCCTCTTTTGAGGCTGATTGGCAGAAGGTCGTCGCTCAGGCTTAACGAGTGGATTGCCCCGGCATCGCGTCATCCGGTGCCGGGGTTGTTCTCAAGAGAGGAATTCGTATGACCAACCAGGAGCTGGCAAAGGTCGCCAATGAGGTCAGGAAGGGTGTCGTGACTGCGGTTCACGCGGCCAAGTCGGGACATCCGGGTGGATCGCTCGGTGCTGCCGACATCATGACGTATCTGTACTTTGAGGAAATGAATATCGATCCTGCTGACCCTCACAAGGCCGATCGCGATCGCTTTGTGCTCTCCAAGGGTCACGCGGCGCCGGGCCTGTATTCGGTGTTGGCAAATCGCGGCTATTTTCCCGTCGAAGAGCTCGAGACGCTCCGCCATATTGGCAGCCGACTGCAGGGCCATCCCAACATGAACGACACCCCGGGCATCGATATGTCCACCGGATCGCTCGGTCAGGGTATCTCCGCCGCGGTTGGAATGGCACTCGCCGCAAAGCACTGGGGTGACAGCTACCGCGTCTACACGTTGCTGGGCGACGGCGAGTGCGAGGAGGGCCAGGTGTGGGAGGCGGCCATGTTTGCCGGCAACCATGCGCTCGACAATCTTGTTGCCGTCGTCGACCACAACGGCTTGCAGATTGACGGCACGATCGATGAGGTCAACTCGGCCATGCCGCTCGCTGACAAGTTCCGCGCCTTTAAGTGGCATGTGATCGAGCTAGCCG
>CAJMPE010000049.1 GCA_905215275.1 uncultured bacterium
GATCCGGCGCAGGTCTCCGCGGTTGAGGGCTTCGTCGAAGAGGTGCTTGAATACCACGCTGCCGTGCAGGCCGTCGTGCTCGAACTCGTTGGTCACCCAGGCGTGCGAGTTGCCCACGCGGCTGAGCGTGTCGAGCTGCATGCCCGAATCGACGTACATGTCGTCGAAATACACCGCGGCCTGGAGTGGCACCTCGTTGTATGCTAGGCGCTGCGGGTCGTAGATTTTGTCCCAGCTTGTGTCTTCCATCAGCAGGTCCATCGCGGGCTTGAAGGGCTTAAGTTCGGGCATCTGCTCGAACATCCACGGGAACATGGCCTCTCCGGTAAACATGAGCGGGCGCGCGAGTGTGTCGAACTCGGCACGACGAGCTTTCTCTTCTGCCGCGGCCCAGCGAATGGGCATGGTGTCGCCATCGGCGTAGATGAACTCCTGCAGCGTCCAGTACAGCGGATTCGTGCGCGTGTTCGTGCGCTCGAAGGCGCGCATCAAAAAGCTATCGGATACGGAGGCACCGCAGCTCAGTGTGCCGTCGCCGTCAACAAACGCGTGATCGATAATCCAGTGCATGCGCTCAAAGCTCGGCTTCATGCCAAAGTCGCTGCCCATGAGCTGAAGGCGCTCGACCGTCATCGGCGAGCCGTCGGGTAGCACGGGCTTTTGCTCTTCGATAGCATCGGCCAGGGCCGCCACACGCTCTACGTCGGCGGGGTAGCGGTCATAATACTGCTGAGTCTTGGCGGCCATGCGCGGGAAGGTGTGCGCGTAGACCTCGCTTGCGCTCGCCGGCACGTGGGGGATGCCGCCGCAGGTAAAGCTCGCCGCCACGCCCTCGGGGAAGAGCGACAGATAGCTCAGCGTCAAATAGCCGCCGTAGCTTTGGCCGAGCGTGACCCACGGCTTGCCGCCAAAGCCCACCAGGCGCAGGTACTCAAAATCGCGCACGATGGAGCTGGCGAGGTGGCGCTTGAGGAAGTCCGCCTGCGAGCGTGCGGCATCGGAGCCGGCCGCCGTCGCGCGCTCGCCTAGAGCCGCGATCGTGCGCCCGTCTACACAGCTGCTGCGCCCGGTGCCGCGCTGGTCGGGCAGGACGACGCGGAAGTGCTTGACGGCCTCCTCGATCCAGCCGTCGCTTGTGGGCGACAGCGGACGCGGACTCTCGCCGCCGGGGCCGCCCTGCAAAAACAGGAGCAGTGGCAGATCGTCGTTGATGCGGTCGGGCGCGCAAACCACGCGGTAGAAGAGCTTGATGCTCTCGGGCGCGCCGGCGATGGGTGCCGGCATAGCGCCGCGGCGCATGGTGCTGCCGACGGCCAGGAGCATCGGCTCCAGGCCGCGCCAGTCAAGGGGGACGTCGATGCTGTGGTCCTCGACATAGAGGCCGGGGACGTGGTACGAAGTGATGAGGGCCATGCGGTACTTCCGTTCGTTGCGGTGTTTCGGGTTGACCAATTCTACCGCCGCGCGCGAGGGCATGCACAAATCGGCTACCATGGTGGGCAAACATCTAAGAGAAAGGGCCGCCCATGTCGGTCGATATAGCTACGTATGTCCACGATCTCGCCGTTGCCGCCAAGGCAGCGTCGACCTCGCTTGCCACGGCGAGCGATGAGCAGCGTCAGGAGGCCGTGCGCGCCATGGCCGCAGCGCTGCGCGACGGCGTCGATTCCATCGTTGCCGCCAACGAGCTCGATATGTCCGCCGCGCGCGATGCGGGCACCTCGGCGGGGCTCCTCGATCGCCTGTTGCTGACGCCCGAGCGCGTCGAGGGCATGGCCGCCGGCCTGGAGAAGCTTGCCGAGCTGCCCGATCCTGTCGGCCGCGTGCTCGACCACCGCGTGCTTGCAAGCGGCGTGGACCTCACCCGCGTGAGCGTGCCGCTGGGCCTGGTCGCCATGGTCTACGAGGCGCGCCCCAACGTGACGGCCGATGCCGCGGGCATCTGCATCCGCACCGGCAACGCCTGCATTCTGCGCGGCGGTTCGCTGGCCTATCACTCGTGCGCCATGATTGCCGAGCTGTTGGCCGATGCGCTTGAAGTCCAGGGTTTCCCGCGCGAGGCTGTGTCGATGATCGAGTCCACCGACCGCGAGGCCACTGGCGAGCTCATGAAGCTCCGCGGCATCGTCGACGTGCTTATTCCGCGTGGCGGTGCGGGCCTGATTCAGCGCTGCGTGCGCGAGTCGCTTGTGCCGGTGATCGAGACGGGCACGGGCAACTGCCATATCTACGTGCATGAATCCGCCGACTTTGACAAGGCGCTCAACATTATCGTCAATGCCAAGACTCAGCGCGTGGGCGTGTGCAATGCCGCCGAGTCGCTGCTGGTCGACCGTGCCGTTGCTGATCGCTTCCTGCCCGCAGTCGTTGCCGTGCTGCACGACCACGGCGTGCTGATTCACGGCGACGAGGCCGCATGCGCCGCATGCGCCGACGCTGGGCTTGCCGAGGGCGACGACTATGTTGCCGCGGCTGAGGAGGACTGGGGCCGTGAGTACCTGGCGCTTGAGATGAGCGTGAAGGTCGTGGCGAACGAGGACGAGGCCATCGCACACATCAACCGCTACGGCACCATGCACTCCGAAGCCATCGTTGCCGAGGACGCGGACGCCTGCGAGCTCTTCCTGGATGCAGTCGATGCCTCGGCCGTGTACGCCAACGCCAGTACGCGCTTCACTGACGGCGGCGAGTTTGGGCTGGGTGCCGAAATCGGCATCTCGACCCAAAAGCTCCACGCCCGCGGCCCCTTTGCCGCCGAGGCCCTCACCACCTACAAATACAAGCTCCGCGGCACCGGCCAGGTCCGTCCCTAAGCCCCTCGTAAGCGAAAACCACCACAAAGGTGCCTGTCCCCTTTGTGGTGGTTTTAGGTGGCGTGAGCGGTTAGGCCTGGAAGGTGTCGCGGTCGGGGGCGAAGGACTGCATGGCTGCGATGGTGCGGTCGAAGAGCTCGGGAAGCTCCCAGCCCAGCATCTCGGCACCCTGCGAAATCACTTCGCGCGAGCAGCCGGCGGCAAAGCGCTTGTCCTTGAATTTCTTTTTGAGCGACTTGGTCGTAAAGTCCATGACGCTCTTGCTCGGGCGCATGATGACGGCGGCGCCGATCAGGCCTGTGAGCTCATCGCAGGCAAACAGGATCTTTTCCATCTGCAGCTCGGGTTTGGGCAGCGAGGTGTTGAAGTCCGACGTGTGCGTCTGGATGGCGCGAATGAGCTCGGGAGACGCACCTTCGCCCTCGAGAATCTCGGCAGCATAGATGGTGTGGTTCATGGGGTCGTCCTCATGCTCCTCCCAATCCAAGTCGTGCAGCAGGCCGACGATGCCCCAAAACTCCTCGTTCTCGGGGTCGAACTCGCGCGCAAAGTAGCGCATAGTGCCCTCGACTGTCTCGCCATGGGTGATGTGGAACGGGTCCTTGTTGTGCTCGTTGAGCAGTTCGAACGCGCGGTCGCGGGTGATTCCGGCGGTAAGCGGCTCTGCCATAAGGGACTCCTTGTGCTCGTGGGTATCGATAAGAATGAATACTACTAGAACAAGAAAACCACCACAAAGGTGCCTGTCCCCTTTGTGGTGGTTTTTGGTGCGGATGGGTTAGTTGAGGGCGGCTTGGGCTAGGCGGGCTTCGGCGTCCTCCTCGGTGACGCCCAGGGCCACGGCGAACTCCTCGATGGAGCGGCGCTTGGCTTCCTTGAGTACGCGGGTGTAGTAGGAGCTGGGTTTTTTGTCTGCTTCCTCGGCCTGGCGAATACGGTGCATCATGGTTTTTGCCACGCGGACCGTCTCGGGCGCACCCAGCTTAAGCTGCTGCTTAAAGTGCGTCTCCTCGAGCGAGCTGTTGCGCTCGGTAAAGGTGTCGCACTCCAACTCGTTGTAGTGGCTCAGCAGGTGCTCGGCATCTTGCTGAGAGATGGCGGCGTGCAAACGGTCGGCCTGCGCCACGGGGTACATGAGGATCGTCTGCGCATGTCCCTGCTTGGTCTCGAGCAACAACATGGGCTGCGGCGTGTCGTCCCTAAAACCGACGACGGTGCAGACTCCCTGACCCGGATGAATGACGTGTTGACCGATTGAGAACATGCTACCTCCAACTTATACGAATTTACGTATGTCTAGAATAACACGCTGACGTGCGCAAACCTTCACTTTATGCAGGAAAAGCACACAACTCTGATAGGTAAGAGTATTCGATAAATAAAACGGCTTATTCATGCGTTTATGCATTTCTAGAACGTGTATAAATTGCAGGCAAACCGCCAACTTTGTACCACCGCGCAAGAGCGGTAGTCATTTTTGTGCATATGCAATTTCGATTGGCTTTACCCTGCGACAGTGTGCGTCGCTTGTGATAGAGTGCTACAAACTCTGGCTTTTGCCCTACGAGTGACCAAGAGCTCGGGGGCTTTAACACAAGGAGGATCTATGCCCGAGAAGATTGAAGAGCTGGTACGCGCTGCGCTTGCTGCGGCCCAAGAGGCCGGCGACCTTTCCGCATTTGAACTTGACGATTGCGCCATCGAGCGACCGGCTGACACTTCTCATGGCGAGTGGACCTCCACCATGGCCCTGAAGTCCGCCAAGCTGGCCCACTGCGCCCCGCGCAAGATTGCCGAGGCCATCGTTGCCCATATGCCCGAGGACCCCGCGATCGAGAAGGTCGAGATCGCAGGCCCCGGCTTCATCAACTTCTACCTCTCCGTTGCCGTCAAGAACGCCATCTTCGGCGAGGCCCGCGAGAAGGGCATGGACTTCGCTAAGTCCAACGTCGGTGGTGGCCTGAAGACCCAGGTCGAGTTCGTCTCCGCCAACCCCGTCGGCCCCATGCACATCGGCCACGGCCGCTGGGCCGCGCTGGGCGACTCCCTCTGCCGTGTTATGGACCACGCCGGTTACGACATCCAGCGTGAGTTCTACATCAATGACCACGGCTCTCAGATGAACACCTTCGGCAACTCCATCAGCACGCGCTATATGCAGCTCGCCGACATCATCGCCAAGCAGGGCGTGGACATCGATGAGGCTCACAAGCTGCTGATCGCCGACCGCGACGCCTTTGTCGCCGACGAGAACGACGAGCATCCCGAGACCCATCCGTACCAGGATAACTTTGCCGAGACGCTGGGCAAGGACTCCTACGGCGGCGACTACATCATCGACGAGGCCGCTGAGTTCTGGCGCACCGACGGCGACAAGTGGGTCGAGGCCGATCCGCAGGAGCGCATGGAGAGCTTCCGTGAGCGCGGTTACGTGAAGATGGTCGACAACATGCGCGACCTCTGCCACGCCGTCAACTGCGACTTCGATCGTTGGTTCTCCGAGCGCTCGCTGTATGTGAAGGACACCGAGGGCGAGACTGCCGGCACCTCCGCCGTCGACCGCGCTTTCGAGAAGCTCGACAAGATGGGCTACCTCTACACCAAGGACGGCGCCCTGTGGTTCCGCTCCACCGACCTGGGCGACGACAAGGACCGCGTCCTGATCAAGTCCGACGGCGAGTACACCTACTTCGCCTCCGACGTTGCCTATCACTGGGACAAGTTCCAGCGCGTCGACCACGTCATCGACATCTGGGGCGCCGACCACCACGGCTACATCGAGCGCGTCCGCTGCGTCTGCGACGCTCTCGGTTACCCCGGCAAGTTCGAGGTTCTGCTGGGCCAGCTCGTCAACCTGCTGCGCAACGGCAAGCCCGTCCGTATGTCCAAGCGCAAGGGCACCATGGTGACCCTGCAGGAGCTCGTCGACGAGGTCGGCTCCGACGCCGCCCGCTACACGCTCATCTCCAAGAGCTCCAACCAGATGGTCGACTTCGACATCGAGGCCGTCAAGAAGCGCGACAACTCCAACCCGGTGTACTACGTGCAGTACGCTCACGCCCGCGTGTGCTCCATCCTGCGTCGCGCCGCTGACGTTACGCCCGAGCAGGCTGACGAGATGGGCATGAAGGCCGTCGCCGCCAAGGCTATCGGTGAGAACGTCGATTACTCGCTGCTGACCGACCCGACCGAGCTCGCCCTTTCGCGTAAGCTTAACGAGCTCACCGACCTCATCGCCAGCTGCGCTCGTGACCGCGCTCCGTTCCGTCTGACGCACTTTGCCGAGGAGCTCGCCGGCGACTTCCACAGCTTCTATGCTGCCTGCCAGGTGCTGCCGAGCGAGGGCCGTCCCGTCGACCCCGAGCTTTCGCGCGCCCGTCTGGCCGCTTGCGACGCTGTCCGCGTGACGCTCGCCCTGGTGCTCACCCTCGTTGGCGTTTCCGCGCCCGAGCAGATGTAATCTACGGGTCGTTTGACCGTGTAGGTTCGGCTTCGCTGGGCCCTATAAGCCCGATCTCCATGCGGAGGTCGGGCTTTTTGCGTTTGGCGGGGCTTTTTGGCGTGTTGGAAAATGCTACAAAAACGCAACTATACCGGTTTACGGGGCTGAATCGCTGCCTGGCGACCATAGCAACAGCAGCGAAAATAAAACCGCAGGTAGACGGCTTGCTGAATATTAAAAATGCAGGGTATGGTTGGCTTACGCCGTTCTTGCACCGTAATCCGCCATCGTTTTGAAAACGACCCCTTGGGGACGGGGGAATACGGATCATTTTTGTCCCGGGTGTAAGCGGCGCGAAACCGTTCGCCACGAATCGGGCTTATCTACTACGTTTAGTCGCATACCCCGAACCATGCCGAAAAGTACGATATTAAAACCGCAGGTAGCGGGCTTGCGATTTTAGGAAGATCGAGGGGATGGTCTGGGGTCGCGGGTCAAACGTAGTGGATAGGCGCGATTCGTGGCGAGCCGATCCTGGGACCGACGATCCTGCTCTTGTGCCTTGTGGTCACCACGATCTATGGGGCTCGGCTGGCCTCTCCATATAAGTTGCAGTGGAATAGTTCCTGTTTGGGGCGGCTGCCGGGTTTTTCAGGAACTCTTTCACCGCAACTTATGAGAGGCGGACATCGTCGCCCGTGACTTTGTAAAGAGTGTCCCTTTTGGCTAGTCGTTTAAGAACGTCCCCAATGACTAGGTCGGAAAATTTCTTAAAAAAGTTCTTGCCCTTCGTCCAATCGTCCGTATAATAAACTTCGTTGCTTGAGAGCACGCACCTATTCCTCGGTAGCTCAATGGTAGAGCACGCGGCTGTTAACCGCGCTGTTGTAGGTTCGAGTCCTACCCGGGGAGCCAGAATTTCTCAGCCCATTCCGCTGGGCTTTTAAATTCCTCGGTAGCTCAATGGTAGAGCACGCGGCTGTTAACCGCGCTGTTGTAGGTTCGAGTCCTACCCGGGGAGCCAGGTTGTAAAACCCGTCGCTTATGCGGCGGGTTTTTTCATGCCGCGATCGATTGTGGCGAACGTTACCGTATCAACATTTCGTGTCGAGGATATAATCGCGAGCCCCGTCGCCTTAACAAGGCGCGGTCGTTGTAAACTATTGGAATGATTGCTCCCACGACATGGTGCCGCGAGCACCAGAAAAGGAGATTCTTGTGTCTGAGACCATTAACGGCAGCCTGAGCGTCTCGAACGACGTTATTGCCGATATTGCCGGTTATGCCGCGATGACGTGCTACGGCGTCGTCGGTATGGCCGAACAGCTCCAGGGCGCCGAGAGCGTGCGCTTGCTTGCCGGCCAGCGCCTCCGCAAGGGCGTACTTGTTTCCGCCGACGAGAACGGCCTCGCGGTCGACCTTCACGTCGTGCTGGAGAACGGCGTCAACATGAAGTCCGTCTGCCACAATCTTTCGAGCTCCGTCGCCTTCACCCTGCAGGAGATCGCCCAGATCGATCCCGCCAGCCTTAAGATCGGCATTCACATCGACGCGCTCAAGAGCCGTCTGAACTAGCATCCGAATACGGAGATTTCACCACTCATGATTGCAAAGACCATTCGCACCTGTTTTCCGATCGCTGCGGCTGCCGTTTCCGACAAGGCCGAGGAGATCAACAAGCTCAACGTCTTCCCCGTACCCGACGGTGACACCGGCACCAACATGTCGCTCACGCTCGCCTCGGTGACCAAGGAGCTTTCCGCCCTTCCCGCCGATGCCGACATGGAGGCCATTGCCGGCGCTATTACCCACGGCTCCCTGATGGGCGCCCGCGGCAACTCCGGTGTCATCACGTCGCAGATCCTACGCGGCGTGGCCGAGGGCCTCGTCTCTGCCGATGAGCCCATTACGTCCGCCAATATCGCCTTCGCCTTCCGCCGTGCCGTCAAGGTCGCCTTCCAGGCTGTTCGTAAGCCCATCGAGGGCACGATTCTCACGGTCCTGCGTGATGTTTCGACCAAGGCAGATGAGTGCGAGAAGAAGAAGTTTTCTGCCGAGGATGCGCTCGACGCCATCGTCGTCGAGGCCTACCAGTCCGTCGCCCGCACGCCCGACCTGCTGCCCGTCCTCAAGGAGAACGGCGTGGTCGACTCCGGCGCCTTTGGCTTTGCCATCTTCTTGGAGAACTTTGTTGCCGCCGCTCTTGGCCGCAGCACCGTTGTCGAGGATTTCTCCGCTACGTTTGATTCCGCCGGCTCTGCCCGCGACGCCGCCCTCGATCGCGTTGAAATCGAGGCCAACGACGACTGGGAGGGCTCGGAGTTCCGCTACTGCAACGAGTTCCTCTTTAAGGCCGACGCCCCGTTTGACGAGGACGAGTGCCTGAAGTTCCTGGGCTCCATGGGCGACTGCGAGCTGCTCGTTGGTGCTTACCCCGACTACAAGATCCACGTGCACTCCAACACCCCCAACCTGGTGCTCGAGCACATGCTGCAGCTTGGTCAGATCTATGAGGTCTTTATCCACAACATGGAGATGGAGGCCCACGACCGTACCGCAAAGATTCACGAGGACCAGGAGAAGGCCGCCGAGCCCGCGAAGGCCCTGGGCTTTGTCGCCGTTGCGGCTGGCTCTGGTGAGGCTGACATCCTCAAGTCCCTCGGCGTCGATGTGATCGTGTCGGGTGGCCAAACCATGAACCCCTCGACCGCCGACCTGCTGGGCGCCGTCGACCAGGTCAACGCGACCTCGGTCATCATCCTTCCCAATAACGGCAACATCCGCATGGCTGCCGAGGCTGCCGCTTCTGCCTGCACCGACAAGAAGGTCGCCGTCGTTCCCACCAAGACCGTCCCGCAGGCCTTCTCCGCGCTGTTCGCGGTCCTGCCCGATTCCGAGCTCGAGGATGCCGTTGCCGCTATGGTCGACGCCATCAGCGAGGTCCGCGATGGAGAGGTCACCCGTGCCGTGCGCGACTCCAGCGCCTCCGACGGCTCGCCGATTCACTCCGGTGACGTCATGGGCATCATAGCCGGCTCCATCGACGTGGTCGGCTCTGACGTGAAGCAGGTCACGCTCGACTGCATCAACCGTATGCAGGAGGAAGAGGAGGGCGACGCGCTGACGATTCTGGCCGGCGAGGAGCTGTCCGATGAGGCCTTCCAGGAGATCGTCGATGCCATCGAGGAGGCTCAGCCCGATCTGGAGATCGACGCCCATCGTGGCGAGCAGCCGCTCTATCCCGTGATCTTCTCGATCGAGTAGGCTCTGCCTATGTCCGAGCTGTGCTCCGTGCCGCGCGTCTCGGAGCGTTTTGCCCAGAGCAATGCGCTCGATGAGGATATCGCGCGACTCAAATATGTTTCGGGTAAACGTGAGGAGGCCCTTCGCCGTCTGGGAATTCGGACGGTGGGGGACCTCCTTCTCCATATCCCCCATCGATATCTCGACTTTACGCGTTCCTGGTCCATCGAGATGGCGCCCATTGGCACCGTGTGCACCATCATCGCCACGGTCGATCGTATCGTCCAAAAGCGGCCCCGTCCGCGTATGCAGGTGACAGAGGTCTCGCTCGTGGACGAGACGGGCGTGTTGCAGGTTGCCTTTTTCCGTCAGCCTTGGATTGCCCAACAGCTTAAGCAGGGCGACCGCCTGGCCGTGATGGGCAAGGTCGAGTTTGCCTACGGCTTTAAGCGGATGGCCTCGCCCCACTTTGAAAAGCTCGAGGACGGGCGCGCCGCGGGTACCATTTTGCCGGTCCACTTTGTAAGTGACGGCGTGAGCCAGGCATGGATGCGCCGTATCGTGAGCGGTGCGCTCGAAGTGGTCGTCAATCCGTTCGATCCCATTCCCGCGCCGCTGCGCGCAAAGCGGAAGCTCATGAGCAATGCCCGTGCGCTGCGCTCGATCCACTTTCCCTCGAGCATGGCCGAGCGCGACATCGCGCGCCGGCGTCTTGCCTACGAGGAGTGTCTCTACTTGCAGCTCGCGCTGCGTCTGCGCAACGGTGGCGGTATGGTCGACGTAGTGCCTTATGCGCATGACGCGGGCGAGCATTTGGCTGCGCTTAAACAGGCCCTGCCGTTTTCGCTGAGCGATGAGCAGGAGGCTGCATTTCAAGACATCCTGCATGACATGTGCGATGGCGGTCGCGTGATGAACCGTCTGCTGCTGGGCGACGTCGGTACCGGTAAGACTGCCGTTGCCGCCTGCGCACTGGCGGTTGCGGCCGATAGCGGCACTCAGGCTTGCGTCATGGCGCCCACGGGCGTGCTGGCGCGTCAATATGCCGATAAGACCGGCCCCTTACTCTCGCAGGCTGGCATGACCTGGGCGCTCCTGACGGGCGCCACGCCGGCGGCCGAGCGTGAACAGATTCATGCTCGGCTCCAGTCTGGCGAGCTCGACGTGCTCTTTGGTACCCATGCGGTGCTTTCGGAGAACGTCACGTTCAGGCATTTGTCGCTTGTGGTGATCGACGAGCAGCACCGCTTTGGCGTGGGCCAGCGTAACGCTCTACGCGCAAAAGGCCCGGGTGCCGACTTGCTGGTCATGACTGCCACGCCGATCCCGCGTACGCTGGCGCTTTCGGTGTACGGCGACCTGGATACGAGCATCATCCGCCATCGCCCCGTTCCGGGTGCCGGCGTGACGACGCGCGTTCTCACCGAGTCGAGTCGCGACCTGGCCTATGGCGCCATCCGCGAGGCGCACGAAAAGGGCCAGCAAGCCTATGTGATCTGTCCGCTCGTTGAGCCGAGCGATTCGGCCGATGAGCTCGAAGACGTACCCGGCATCGCTCGCGACGACGAAGGCCGCGTGACCGTGCCCGTGCCGTTGCATGACACGGCGACCGAGCTCGATCGCCTTCGTCTGGCATTACCGGGGCTTGCCATCGAGCGTCTTCATGGCCGCATGTCGGCGGGGGAGAAGGACCGGGTCATCGATGCCTTTAAGCGTGGCGAGATTGATGTGCTCGTCTCGACCACGGTGGTCGAGGTGGGCGTTGACGTGCCCAACGCCACCGTCATGGTCATCGAGAACGGCGAGCGCTTTGGTTTGGCGGCCCTGCATCAGCTGCGCGGGCGCGTAGGCCGCGGCAGCGTGTCGGGTACGTGCCTGGTCATGACGCACTCCAAGGGCAACGGCGGCGCGTCGGCGGCACAAGACCGCCTCCAGTCGCTCGAGAAGACCTCGGACGGCTTTACGCTCGCCCAGATGGACCTGCGTCTGCGCCACGAGGGCGAAATCCTGGGTTACCGCCAGCATGGCGGCGTGACCTTGCGCTTTGTTGACCTCGATGCCGACGAGGAATTGATCGAGTGGGCCCATTTGGACGCGGTCGAGCTCTTGCGGTATGCTTGCAACCTTGACTCCGTGGCGACGCGTCCCTTGCGCGATGCAGTCGCCACGCGGTATCGACACATCTTTAAGGAGGTC
>CAJMPE010000050.1 GCA_905215275.1 uncultured bacterium
CCCGCCACGCCTACAGCGTGGACGTACTCGTGCCCAACCGTCGCGAAACGCTCGAGGCCTTCCCCGAGATTCCCTGCGATCGGACAACTATTGATGACTATCTTCGCCTCATGCTGAAAGGGGCTTCGAAATGAAACGAGCCTTTATGTCCGAGCTCGCCATCGTTCGCACGCTTATCCCGAGCATCGCGGGCGTCAGCCTGTTCATCTTCGTCGTGCTAACCCTTGCCAACGCGTCGGATGGCGATTCCGGCATGAGCGCCGGCGCCTGCGCGGTCAGCGCCATGTCGCCCATCATGGTCATGAGCTCGCTGGCCGGCTTCGACAATCAAAACGGATGGGAGCGTTATCGGGCAACGCTGCCTCTCACGCGCAAAGACATTATTTGCGCACGCTACCTGAGCATCATTGTCTTCTCGGCTGTCATGGCGTGCGCCGCCGCGCTTCTGAGCATCGTCTCCATCCCGCTATTCAACAGCGTGGGCATCCCCTCGACGGGACAGACGATCTTTGAGATCGCTATAGCCTCGGCAGCATCGATGCTCATCTCCCTCATGATGGCGTTTTTGGCACAGCCGCTGTTCTTCCGATTTGGACACATGGAGGCGCTGCGCCTATCCGTCGGCCTGTTTGCCCTGCTCTGGTGCCTTGCCATTGCCACGTTGAGCTCCTCCAACCCCATCAGCAACTGGCTCATGTCGATTGCCGGAGCGAATCCCGATCCCGCCGTCCTTGGCTGTCTGTGTGCAGGCATCGCCGCACTTGCCCTCGCGCTATGTGCAATCAGCTACACCGTCAGCACCAAGGTTTATCGAGCACGCGACCTGTAATCGACAGCTAAAAAAGCTTAGGTGGTACCCCGCTTATTTTTTCAATGAAACAAGGCGGCATAGCGTCACCACCGCCCCTCACAGCAGGCCGTCTAGTTCTTGGCAACCAAAAAGACACCGTCAGCATATCGAAGGTGAATACTTTTCCGAGAAGTGAACGAGTAAAAACAGCGCCCTGTAGCATCGACATTTTTAAGGACTCAATTCCTGCGGTTTTGTCTAAGAATCCTGCAGTTTTGTTCGAAAAAAGTGTGCATGTTCCAGGGGTCCAGATTTACTCGTTCACTTCGCGGAAAACCATTCACCTTCGATTCGAGCCTTAACCAAATGCCCTCTCGAACTATGGCCCCTGTCTCACCACAGCGATATCAAAGCTTCATGGCGGGACGGTATCATCGGACGCACGCCGTAAATCTGGCGCGGTCGTTCTTGGGGAGGCATTTCGCCCGTGTCGTGGGTCGTCGCAGCATTTGCGTCAGCACTCTTTGCCGGCATCACATCCATCTTGGCCAAATGCGGCATCAAACAAACCGATTCCGATGTCGCAACCGCCATCCGTATCTGCGTGGCGCTCGTTTTCGCCTGGGCAATGGCGGGCATTTCTGGATCCATTGGAACCATCGGCAGCATCGAACCCAGATCCTGGCTCTTTCTCGTCCTCTCGGGACTCGCTACCGGTGCTTCATGGATCTGTTACTTTAAGGCGTTGGGCATCGGAGACGTCAATAAGGTCGTACCGGTCGACAAGATGAGCACCGTACTCGCCGCACTGATCGCCATCGTACTTTTTGGCGAGACGAGCAACCTTGCGGTTAAGCTCGTGGGAACCGCTGTCATCACCCTCGGCACGTTTTTAATGATCGAGAAGAAGCAGCCTGCCGGACCCGAGCAGCAGCAAGACCGGACCTGGCTCGCTTACGCCCTCGGCGCCGCCGTGTTCGCGGCGCTCACGTCCATCCTTGCCAAGGCTGGCATCGAAGGCGTCGAATCCAACCTGGCCACGGCAATCCGTACCTGTGTGGTACTGGTTATGGCATGGGCAATCGTGGCAGCTAAAGGCAAGATGGGCCAAGCCGTGCGCGTAGACCGCTACGAACTCGTATTTCTCGCGGCATCGGGCATTGCGACTGGCGCATCGTGGCTGCTATGCTACTACGCCATCGCCACAGGCCAGGTGAGCGTCGTGGTGCAGATCGACAAACTATCGATTGTCGTATCGATACTATTTGCGCACTTGGCATTCAACAAAAAACTCTCACGGCGCAGCGCCATCGGTCTCGCCCTCATCGTACTGGGCACCGCCGCGCTCGCAGTTTGGAAGTAGCGCGGCCAGCAGCCGCTACATCCTCACACCTGGCTTGGGATGCCTGTACTGACCGTGGGATGCCGTGCGTTTACCGTGCGAGATGGCAAATTTGGGACAACAGTGCAGGCAACGAAGGCAGGCTGCGCACTCCGGCTTTGTCCAGACGGGAAGGCCGTCGCGCATCTCAATCGCCGCCATGGGGCAGCGCTTGGCACACAGGCCGCAGCCGATGCAGCGATCGGCATCGACGGCAAACTTGCTCGTCTGCTGCATACGCGGCAGCCCAAACGCATGATACGCGCACGATGCAAACAGGGGCACGCGATGGCGCATCATATTGCCCGTGCGCCGCTCCCGCACCGCGTCGATCACAGCATCAATCTGCGCCTCAGCAGCCCTATTGATACCCTCAACCTTTTGAGGGTCAGACAGGTCGAAAACAGGCGTCCAGGTATCAGGCATCTTGACGCTCATCGCCGCATCTAACTCGAGCCCACGCTCGTGCAGCAGGTCGCGGGCAAACTTGGCCGATTGGCCGGTCGTCGAACCGTACGTCGAAACATAGAACGTATAGGGGCGCTCGCCGCCCTTTGCACCGGCAGCAATCGACAGGTCGGCAGTCTTCAAAAACTCGATCATCGGTGTCGGCAGACCGCAGGCATACACCGGAGCAACAAATCCCAGCTGGCAGGGGCCTTCCGTCGCAACAAGGCGAAGGGCTTCGGCATCAAAGCGCTCAATCGACATAACTTTGTCGCTTGTCGCCGCTGCAATGCGACGCGCCACATGTTCGCTGTTCCCCGTCGCGCTAAAGTACAGGATCATCTCGTGCCCCTCTGGAGTTGACTCGCGATTAACCGTGCTACTTGCGCAGCGGCTTGGGCAGCGGAATGCCGGCGGCGATAACGGCGGCGATGATCATGCAGACGATACCCTTGAGTGGGAAGCACATGAGCAGCAGGCCCACGACCATGACCGGCTGACGCATGACCGCACCCATCGTCGATGCCGTGCAGACGGCGACGCAAAAGACCGGATCGGCGCCGGTGAGGATGGCCAGTCCGTAGCCCAGGCTTACGCCCGAGAAGATAACCGGGAAGAAGTGACCGCCGCGCCAACCAAGGTTGATGAGGGCGGGGGTCAGCATGGCCTTGACCAGACCGGTCGCGATAAGCACGCCGGCGGGAATGGTCAAGTAGGTTTCCATGAGCACGTCGGCCTGGGTCTCGCCGGCAAACATGGTGTAGGGCAGGACCGTGCCGCAGATGGCGAGCGCCAGACCGGCTAGCATGGCCTTGACGACAGGACGCTCCCCTATTGCATGGGCAAGCGCTTCGCTCGCGTGCCCAGAGACAAAGTACAGCCAGCCGCAGATTGTTCCGATCAACGACAGAGGGACGAGCCAGGTAAGCTCTAGGTTGCCCACCTCGGCGGACTCGAACCTGGGCATGCCCATGCCGCCGCCCACAAGCTGGCCAAGCAGCAGGTAGGTACCCAGACCGCCGGCAATCGCAATACCGTAGACCACCGTCTTTTGCGCCTTGGGCAGCTTGATGGTGATCTCGCCGGACGCGGAGCCCTCGTCGCCGTCGGCACTACCGGCAAGCGGCGCCACAAAGCCAAAGACGGGCGCAGTAAAGAGCGCCGTCAGGGCAGCCTGGGTACCCAGCAGCGTGAGCTCCCTAAACTCGGCGCCAAAGCGACGCATACGGTCGCCGACCCAGCTGCACAGACCCGCGATAACGCCGGTCAGGCCGGCCTCCGGTCCAATGCTTCCGCCAAACAGCAGCGGCAGCAATGCCGCGAGCGAAAGCTTGCCCAGGTTGTCGTACGGGTAGCGCCCGTCTTGCTTAACCTTAGCCATCACCTGGTTGAGGTCATCGGTCTTGGTGCCTGTCATCTTTTCGTACAGACCGATTAACAGGCCGCCCAGCAGGCAGACAAAAAACGGGTACGGCAAAAAGCCAAACGGGCCGCTGGCAAGCTCGGGCGAAGAGACGCCCAGCGCGTGCGGAATCTCGGTCCATAGATAGTCGATACCGTGCTCCATCGCAAAAAAGAACAGCCAGACCGCGGCACCTGCGAACGCACCGGCCACGGCAACGCTAAGTAAAAACAGCGCGCGGTTTTTGGGTTTGGCAAGGCTATCCATCGGGTCCTCCCGCGGTCAAAGTCGACATAGTTACGTTTTATTGTAGAGTGAGCGTTGCCCGAACGAGCCAACCGTCTGCGCCGCGAACGGCACCATTGGGAGCCATAGTGGGGCAAGCTCAAGACTTATCCGTTGATAATCGAGGCAATCTCGCGCAAATCGTCGGCAAAGTAGATACCTTGCTGGCGCTGCGGGCTCGATAGGCCCTTATCAATCATGTGCCCGAGCAGCGCCTTGAGGTCGTTGTAGTAGCCCCCGAGGTTGTACAGGATGCACGGAGCACTCAGGTGCCCCAACGACACAGCGGACATGACCTCGGCAATCTCCTCGAGCGTGCCCGTCCCGCCGGGAAAGGCGATGAACACATCGCCGAGCTCAATCATCTTGGCTTTGCGCTCGGCCATATCGCTCGTCACGATAAGGTCGTCGATGCCGTCATGTTGAAACTCGGCCTCGATAAAAAAGCTCGGCTCAACACCCGTCACGTGTCCGCCGGCATCGAGCACGCTATCGGCGAGCGCGCCCATCAGGCCCGATTTGGACCCGCCGTATACCAGCACGTGTCCGTTGGCGCCAATCCAGTTGCCCAGCTCCTGTACCGCGGGCAGAAATGCCGGGTCATTGCCAGTGTTGGCACCCAGGTACACGGTGATGTTCATATTTGTCCCCCTGTTGTGGCGCACGACGTTCGTCTTAGCGCTGGCGTCGACGATACTCGCGCACGCGGCGTGACAGATCGGCGAGCTCGTCACGATCGAGCTCTTCCAAATGCTCAAGATCGTCCATAAAACGAGCCATGGTGTCCTTTTGACGCATCTTGATAAGCGTATTGCAGTAGTTCACCGCCACGCCCGTGAGCATGGCGATGTAGAAGATGCTGATAACGCTCAAGACGACGGTAATGGCGCGGGCAACCGGTGTCTCGGCCGGAATGTCACCAAAGCCGATGGTCGAGACCGTCTCAAAGCTAAACCACAGGCCATCGCCAAACGTGAGGGTCGTGGGCTCGGACAGCCAGACAGCCGTTGAGCACAGCAGGTAGAAGATAAGAAACAGGCCCGTGATGCGTGCAAAGCCAGCCTGTCGCAGCACATCGGCAAGCGTCCTTAACCTGTTCATCGCGACCCCTTTTCCCAGACGCCCAATCACGTTCGCTCGGTATTGTCCCACAACCGGCAGCTAGGGACGTTCCTTTTGTGCCGGCAGAAAGGGACTGTCCCCAGCTGCCGGGCGGAACCGTTTAGCGGTGCTGCCCGGCAGCTGGGCAGGCTGAGCTGGTATCCTTATGCGGTAATGTCTCGATTCGTTAGGATTGCATGTGAGAGCTGCCGCTGTCCTTCGTTCAGTTATATATCGCGCTCTGGCCATTGTGCTTGCCGCGCTCGCCACGCTTGCCGTGCTGAGTTCTATCGCGCCTGTCCAGGCTTTTGCCGCTGACTCTAGCCAGCCAGTCAAGACGGTCCGCGTTGGTTGGCTCGTCAACAACGAGGGCTTCCAGGACGGCACCCCCGGCGAGCGTCTCTCGGGATGGGGTTACGAGTACCTCCAGACCCTGTCGTACTACACGCCCGGCTGGCGGTACGAATACGTCTCCGGCACCTTCACCGAGCTTATGGACATGCTCGAGGCGGGCGAGATCGACCTCATGCCCAACATCTCCTACTCCGAGGAACGCGCCCAAAAGCTGCTCTTTTCCTCGAACCCCGAGGGCACCGAGCGCTACTACATCTACGCCAAGCCCGATCGCGACGATCTGGCCAAGGGTGACCCCCCAAGCGCTCCAGGGTCTCACTATCGGTTGCAACTCCGGCGTCATGCAAACCTTCGTTGGCCAGCAGTGGCTCGCCAACGAAGGCATTACCTGCACCTATAAAGAAATCGACACTGGCAGTGCCCTCTTTGACGCGCTCGCAAACAACGAGGTCGATGCCATCATCATGAACGACACGACCTCGTCGCCCAGCGCCTCCCCCATGTTCTACATTGGTTCGAGCGACTACTATTTTGCCGTCCCCAAAAGCCGCCCCGACCTGATGGACGACATCAATGCCGCCATGTCGGCAATCGCCCGCGTCAACCCACGCTATATCGACGAAGTCAAATCTAACTACTCGGCCCAAAGCAGCGGTTCATCATCGCTCAACGGCCCCGAACGTTCCTGGCTCAAAGCAAATGGCAACACCATCACGCTCGGCTACATTACGGGCAAACTCCCCTACTGCAACGAAGACGAAAACGGCGAAATGGAAGGCTCGCTCGCATCGCTTGCGACGACGCTGCACGATAAATTTGGCATTACGGTCAAAACCGTCCCCTTTGATAGCTACAAGATGATGTCAAAGGCCCTGTCAAAGGGAAGCATAGACGTTGCGCTGCCGGTATACCGAGATTACTGGTTTGCCGAGCAATCAGGCGTTGTGCAGTCGGTATCGTTGGGGACCGTGTCCCTCACCGCCATCCACACCGACGGCAATCTGAACAAAGACCTTCAGAACATCGCCTGCACCAAATCATCGTTTGTCAACCAAAATGTACTTGAAAGTCTGTTCCCCACAGCGACCGTGACCGAATACCAATCCGACGATGAAGCGTTCGACGCCCTCAGGAAGGGAACGGCGCACTGCATCGTCGCTCCCAGCTCACGCATAAAAACCATCGGCGATCGTCATGATCTCGAAGGCTACGAGACGGTCGAGCTCCCTGACACCTGTGAGCTCTCGTGCTGGATTTCGCGCGGAAAGCCCGAGCTGCTGGGAATCATCAACAAGGGCATCATCAATGCCGGAGAATCGCTCTCCGCAAGCAATTACTCCTCCACGTCGTACACGGCCCAGGAATCAAACACGCTTCAATTCCTTTATCGCAACCGTGCCGCCGTTGCAGCTACCCTCATCGGTATGTTGTCGGTCGGCATCGTCCTGCTCATCTGGGCGCTCGCACGCGCTCGAACCGAGCGCAAAAAAGCCGATGCTGCCAACGCCGCTAAGACGGCATTCCTCACGCGCATGAGCCACGACATCCGAACGCCGCTCAACGGTATCCTGGGCCTTATCGAGATCGAGGAATTGAAGGAAGGCGATATCCAGGTCGCCCGCGAGAGCCGTGCCAAGGCGCGCGTTGCCGCTAATCACCTGCTCTCGCTGATCAACGACATCCTCGAGATGGGCAAAATCGAAGACCGCAAGCTAACACTGGAGCATACGCCTTTTAACCTCAAAGAGCTCTGTGACAATACGCTGGTGCTGTGCAAGCTCCGCGCGTCCAGTAACGGCATCACCATGCAGGACAAAAGTCTGCCGTACGCCACGGGGCCATACATGATCGGCAGTCCCACCCATATCCGACAGATCATGATCAACCTGTTAGACAACAGCATTAAGTACAACAAGCACGGCGGCTCCGTCACCTTTAGTTCAAAGACCAAGCCACTCGATAACGGGCGCGCGCTCTTTTGCTTTAGCGTTTCGGATACCGGCATTGGCATGACTCCCAAGTTTTTAAAGCATATCTATGAGCCGTTTGCCCAAGAAGGCGACGATGCGCGCAGCAGGTTCCAAGGAACCGGCATGGGCATGCCAATCGTCAAGTCGCTTATTGAACTGATGGGCGGTACGATTGAGATTTCGAGTGAGGTTGACGTGGGAAGTACGTTCAACGTCCAGATTCCGCTCGATATCGACAAGAACCCTCAGACGCGGGCAGATACGGTCGAGAGGGCGCTCGACTGCTCGCTCGCCGACATGAACGTGCTGCTCGCCGAAGACAACGAATTGAATGCCGAGATTGCCCAGGCGCTGCTCGAAAGCGAAGGCATTGTCGTAACTCGCGCCGCCGATGGCAACGAAGCGGTCGACCTATACGTTGGCCGTCCCGCCGGCAGCTTCGATGCGATTCTGATGGACATCATGATGCCGGGAATGGATGGTTACGAGGCGACCCGCGCGATTCGTCTGAGCGAGAAGATCGATGCAGCCGATATCCCCATCATCGCGCTCACCGCCAATGCCTTTGCCGAGGACGCCAAGGCGGCACACGACGCCGGTATGAACGCCCATCTGTCCAAACCGCTCGACTTTAACAAGCTCAAAAACATGCTCGCCCGCATCAAGAAAAACGGATCCGTTTCGCTATAGTTTGTGCTCAACCACCACGCACGACCAGAAAGGAAGCCAACGATGTTTAGGCCCTTACGTCAAAAGAAGCGCGCCATCACCGACGAAGAAGCGCGCGAACTGCTCGCTACCTGCAAGCGCGGCGTCTTTGCCGTCAACGGCGACGATGGCTACCCGTACGCCATTCCCGTCAACTACTTCTTTGACGCCGAGCACGACAAGATTTATTTCCATGGCGCCAAGGCCGGCCACAAGGTCGACGCACTCAAGCGCGATGACAAGGTCTGCTTTACCGTTTACGGCAACGAGTGGTACCAGGACGGTGACTGGGCTCCCTACGTTATGAGCACCGTGGTCTTTGGCCGCTGTCGCCTGGCGAATGACACCCCCGCGTTTATCGAGGACAAAGTCCGCCAGCTCGCCCTTAAGTACTACCCTTCTGCCGAAGAAGTCGAAGAGGAAATCGCCAAAGACATCAAGGGCGTCCAGCTTTACGAGATTTCGATTGAGCATCTTTGCGGTAAGCAGATTCAAGAAAAGTAAGCCTCAAGAACAGGCGTCACAAATGGCAATATGGCCCGGTTCCAACCCACCTTGGAACCGGGCCATATGCTTATGAAGCGTCGGCGGCTATGTGCGCAAGCGCCTCAACGAGCTCCTGCGAGCTCACGGGTTTACTCAGGTGCGCGTCCATGCCCGCCTCGCGCGAAAGACTGCGGTCGTCGGCAAAGGCATTGGCACTCACGGCGATAATCGGCGTGGTCGCGGCATCCTCGCGATCGAGCGCTCGAATCTGACGCGTGGCCTCAAGGCCATCGATGCCAGGCATCATGATGTCCATCAACACCACGTCGTACTCGTGCGGTGCGCTCGCGGCAAACGCCTCAACGGCAGACTCGCCATCCTTAGCATGCGTCACGACGGCACCGGCACGGCTGAGCGTAAACTGCGCGATCTCGGCATTCAGATCGTTATCCTCTACGAGCAAAACGCGCAAGCCCTGGAGCGCATCGCCATCGCCCGCATCCGCGCGAACTGCCTGAGGAATCTCGGAGCGCTTGCATTTCTCGAACGGCAGGCGGATGGTAAACGTCGTCCCCTGCCCCAAGACGCTCGTAAAGCTCATGGTTCCGCCCATAAGCTCGACCAACTGTTTTGCGATAGGCGCGCCCAGGCCAGTTCCCGACGAAGCGCCTTCCACCTGCTGCTCCTCGCGGCAAAACGGCTCGTAGAGGCGCTGTTGGAACTCCTCGCTCATGCCAATACCGTTGTCGGCGATCGTGTATTCATAGACGGGGACGCCATCTACAGGCTCCACCTCGCGGCACACCAGGCGAACATAGCCGCCCTGGCGGTTGTACTTGACGGCATTGCCGGCAATATTGAGCAACAGGCGCTTGAGGTGCGTCACGCTCACCCGTGCATAGGGATGATTAAGCGTCTGCTGGTCTCAGATAATTGTCACCAGACGCTCCTCGGCCTGGCGCTCCAGAATATCGCGCACTTCACAGTTGAGTGCCACCAAATTTGTGGGTACGAGGTTCAGGTCGACCTGCCCGCTCTCCAGGCGACTCATATCGAGCGCCTCGTTGGCAAGGTCGAGCAGCAGTCCCGATGCCGTCCAAATCTTTGAGCGGCACTCGGTCTGCTTTTGCAGATCGTCCGCGTTGGCATCGCCAACCTCGACCATGCCGCGAATGCCGTTGATAGGCGTGCGCAGATCGTGGCTCATGCGACGCAGAAACTCCGTCTTTGCCGAGTTGGCGGACGAGGCCTCACGCGCCGCCTTTGCCAGCCTGTCGCCATAGTCGCGCTCCTGCTGCAGCAAGTCCGTCAAACGTCGACGATCAGCGCGGCGACGCACCGTCACAACAACGGCTATAACACCGCTGTAGAGCGCCAGCACGCCGGCGGCAACAGCCGCGACAACCTCAAAGTAACGCCGCGCCGAGGCATAGGTGTACACATAGAATTTGTGCGCTTTTCCAAATGTGCCCAAATACCACTCGCCGTCGGCGTTAACCAATCTGACCTTACCAGCCAGGCATCGATCCTTAATACCGTCGACAATGAAGACGTCCGTCGCAGGCAGATCGAACACGCCCAATACGGTGAGTTCAACGGCATTGGTCGCAACGACCTTGCCGTCGCTTTCGATCACGATATTGCCGCTATCGATGGTTTCATAGCCTTCGAGCAAACTCTGCAGTTTGAGCGTATTGCTTGCAACCGCCTTCGCGCTCTGATGCCTTACCGCGATAACGATACCCTCGCCATCCCGCCGGGTCACGCAACCAATGTCTGCAACCGAATCATCCGAAAGCGTAATGCGGGCGGTATAGGACTTAAGCGGATGAGTTGCCACCTCCAGCACGGGCGCTTCCTTGAGATACGTAGCGAGCGACCCGTAGCCCACATCGCCCGTCGAGGACTCGGACACCAAATTGCCCGATGCATCCGTCACAATCAGCGCGCTCACGTTGAACTGGTCGGCGTATTGCTCCAGCATGGCGTTATCCACCGAACCGTCGCGCTCCATATCGCGAGCAGCCTCTCCGGCAATCTCCATAACGCGAATCAGGTTTTTGGTCGTATAGGCGCTGTTGAATGCATCGTAGGAAAGGCTCTGCGTCGCCACGTAATCGACAACGTCGGCAAAGCGCTGCTCGGCTTGGGCCGTCGTGTAACCGTAGCTCATCATGCCGGCAGCAACCGAGAGCGCTATCCCCAGCAGAGCGACAAGGAGCCATGCCCCTGCCGAACGATTGCCCCGCTCCTGAGCGGCGTGGTCGGGCGCATCGATCATGACAGGCCCTCCATATTCAAAAATGGCGAAGGGTCATCAAAGTACTTTGACACTAGGCGTTCCATGGTGCCATCGGCAAGCATTTCTTGGTAGGCATGAGTGAGCTTGACGTCGATGCCGCGCGTATCGTTGATATCGAAAGCGGTGCCCAAACCAACCTCTAGCAGCGGCTCATCCAGAATACGATACGTCACACCATAGTCCTTTTCGTAGGTGAGCAGCAAGGACTCATGCGCGGCGATGGCATCGACCAGGCCCTCGGCGAGCGCGGGGTTCAGGCATGAACGGTCCGAAAAGCAGTAGAGTTCCTTGATCTGCGGAACGTTTTCATTTGCGCGATTGAGCAAAATGCCCTCGGGCTTGGTGGTGAACTGAACCGCCACGATCTTATCCTCAAGATCGGCAAGCGTGTAGATATCGCTCT
>CAJMPE010000051.1 GCA_905215275.1 uncultured bacterium
TTGACGTTCGCGGCGGTGCCCCGGCATCGCGCGAGACCGACCTGCTGCGTCCCGAGAACACCGTGGACAAGGTCCACGCCGTCTGCCTTTCGGGTGGATCGGCCTTTGGTCTGGAGGCCGCAAGCGGCGTCGCCCGCGAGCTCGAGAGCCGCGGCATCGGCCTTCCCGTCGGCCCCACGCAGGTGCCCATCGTGTGCTCCAGCTGCATCTTCGACCTTGCCTTTGGCGATCCCACCGTACGCCCCGACATTGAGGCTGGCATCTCCGCCGTGCGCGAGGCGCTCGACAACACCCCCACCACGCTCGAGCAGGGCAATGTAGGTGCTGGCACCGGTGCCACCGTGGGCAAGCTCATGGGCCCCGCCACCTGTATGAAGGCCGGCCTTGGAGCCGCCGCCGTGGCACTCGGCCCTGTTAAGGTGGGTGCCGTGGTCTCGGTCAACGCCTGCGGCAATGTCGTCGACCCCTTCACCGGTGAATGGGTCGCCGGCATGCGCGCTGCAGCAGATAGCGACCGGATCGTCGACATGGAGCTCGCAGCCTTTGCCGCCGCCGGCTCCATGCAAATGCCACTCGACCGCACCAACACCACCATCAGCTGCATCGTCACCAACGTTGAGCTCACCAAGGCGCAGGCCACCAAGGTCTCCCAGATGGCCGCAGACGCCTACGCACACGCCATCCGCCCCACACACACCACCAACGACGGTGACACCATCTACACCCTCGCCAGCGGCAAACTGGGTGCCCAGGCAAGCGATGCCGTTCCCTTGGACCTTTTGGGCATGCTCGCCGTAAGGGCTTTGCAAACCGCCATCGTAAACGGAGCCAAAACCGCCAAAACCTCCCACGGCATCCCCGGCGCCGCAAAGTAGTCCACTCGACCGCCCGTCCCCGACCGACTACCAACTAAGATCTTTTCAGCCCAGGCCCCTGTGTACCGCGCGTCCAAGATCTTCAAATTCACCTATCTGACAATCGATTTATAGCAGAGGCCCCTTGGCCTTTAGTTTGATACAAGTTCCGCACGAGCCGGAAAGCACTTAATGTGCTTTCCGTGCGAGCAGGACTGTTCGCAGTAGCAAACTAAAGGCCAAGGGGCCCAGTCAACCTATCAGCAGCGATTACTCAACAGTTAGTTGAATTTGAAGATCTTAGAGGCAAGATGGTATAGGCCGAGTGTGGTTTTGTCTCCGGCTCGTCCATGCAGGTTGGTAAAGAATCCGACCACGCCGTAGCGAGCGCGACGATACATGCGCTCATCGTACTCCTTCAGGTCCTTCCATAGCGTCTTCAGGCGCTCATCGGCACAATCTTCCTCGGAAAGCTTGGTGAGCACCGAGCAAATCGCCATCATCATGGTGAAGTAGCCCATCATGTACGAACGCAGACGCGAGGACTCAACGTCCTGGTACAGGTGGAACGATTCCATCATGATGCGCGTTACGCGGAACTGCTGACCCAGGCGCTTGACCATCGTGGCCTCATTGACGCTCTGGCCCTCGCGACCGATAAAGTAGCGATAGAGGTCGATGTCGGCGTAGTACATGGTCTTGCAGCGCGGCAGCGGCACGTATGCGTAGATATTATCCACGTAGAACGTGTGTGCCGGCATAGGCAGATTGGACTCGCGCAGTACATCGGTGCGATAGCACAGGCTGTGCATGAGCAGGTTCTGATCGGGACGGAAGTGCCCGATCTGGTCCCAAGAGAAAATCTTTTTGCGCGGCAGGGCAAACTTGTAGCCAATAGCGGTATGCGTGCCCTCGTAAACCTTCTCGTACACGTAGTTCGAGATAAACAGATCGACGCGCTGGTCGCGCTCCTCAAAGCCACGCAGAATCGACAGCATGGTCGAAAGGGCAGCGCCGTCAAGCCAGTCGTCCGAGTCGACAACCTTGTAGTAGGTGCCCCGCGCCTCGCGCAGACCCGAGAGAACGGCGATACCGTGGCCACCGTTCTCCTGGTGCACCACGCGGATGATTCCAGGATAACGGGCCTCCCACTCGTCGGCCTTGGCGGCCGTCTCGTCCTTGGAGCCGTCGTCCACCACGATAATCTCGATATCGGTGGCGTAATTGCTCCCCTCCAAGATGGAGGTGATGCAATGGTCCATGTCCTTGGCGGCGTTATACGAGGGAATACCGAATGTTATGACTTTATGCATGGCAGGCGATAATCTCATCCGAAAGATCGAGGGCGGAATTGGTCACGGCGTCCATATCGTAGTAACGATACTCGGCCAGACGACCCACGGGGTGGAAGTTCGTCAGGTTCTGGACGCGCTCAAGATAGCGCTCATAGAGTTCACGATTCTCGGGCTCAAGAATGGCGTAGTACGGCGTCTCGCCCGAGCCGGGCGCGTAGGCCTTGGAGTACTCCTTCATGATGGTGGTCTTGCCGGGCAAAACCTGACCGGTCATGTTCTTGAACTCTGTGATGCGCGTGTAGTCCTCGCTCGTGGTGTAGTTGACGGTACCCACGGGCTGGAACTGATCCATATCGAGCGTCTCGAACTTCATGTCGAGCGTGCGGTACGGCAGCGCGCCCAGATCGAGATTGAACAGCTCGTCGAGTGGACCGGTGTAGACGATCTCGCCACCATAGACCTTACCGTCGATCTTGACGGTAGTCTCGTCGATCTCAAAGAGGTCACGGGCGTCTACGTCACAGAATACGTCAATCAGGTCGTGATCGAGCATATGCCCGAACAGCGCGGTATAGCCATCCTGCGGCATGCCCTGGAAAGGAGCCTGCGGGAAGTAGCGATCGTCATCGCCCACAAAGACGGGAACGCGGCCGGTGATCGAGGGGTCGATCTGGTCGGGCGTCTGGCCCCACTGCTTCATGGTGTAATGCAAAAAGACGTTCTCATAGACATAATCGGCGACCTCGGCAAGATCCGGGTCGTTCTTCTTGCGCAGCTCCATAATGGGCACCTTGACGTCCTTGCCAAAGGTCTCCACGAGCTTTTGGTACAGTTCCTCGCCGCGCTCATCGCCAAAGGCGAGCTTGAGGCTCGCATGGTTAAAGGGCACGGGCATAAGGGTACCGTTGATGTTGGCGAGCACCTTGTGCTGGTAGTCCGTCCACTTGGTAAAGCGCGACAGGAAATTGTGGACGCGCTCGTTAAAGGTATGGTAGATGTGCGGACCATACTCGTGGACCAGGATTCCCGCCTCGTCAGTGCAGTCGAAGGCATTGCCCGCAATGTGGCTACGGCGCTCCAAAACGGCAACACGATAGCCGATAGTTTCGGCAAGACGGCGGGCGCAAACGGCACCGGCATAACCGGCGCCGACAACAATCATGTCGTACGCGCCGGCATTAAAGCCTTCAGGCAGGCCTGAGGTAATCTGCATCGATACTCCTTGTCAAAAGCCACGTGCTCGTTAGCTGGGCTTTTCTCGAACATTCTTCGAGACATATTTATCAGAGCGATTATAGCGCTAATGCGTCCTATAATGAGCTTGCCACACAAGGAAAGCTCAAGCACCGCGGCGTACATTATTGAAAGGTAAACCCGCTAGCAGCGGGTTTATTCGTGAACAGCCGGGCGCCTGGAGCTTAGCGAAACGCTTGTAAGGAGTAACATGAGCGATTTCCTTAACCGTATGAAGTCTGCCGCCAAGGCCGACCTTAAGACGATCGTCCTGCCCGAGGGCGAGGATCCGCGCACCATCGTCGCGGCCAACAAGATCATCGAGGAAGGCCTGGCAAAGCTCGTCATCCTGGGCAACCCCGACGAGATCGACGTTCCCGGCGCCACCGTCATCGACCCGCGCAATGCCGAAAAGCACGAGGAGTACGCGCAGAAGTTTGCCGAGCTCCGCGCCAAGAAGGGCGTTACCATCGAGCAGGCTCGCGCCCAGGTGATGGACGCCACCTACTTTGGCACCATGATGGTCAAGATGGGCGACGCCGACGGCCTGGTCTCCGGCGCCTGCCACTCCACCGCCGACACCCTGCGTCCCGCGCTGCAGATTCTCAAGACCGCCCCGGGCACCAAGCTGGTCTCGGCCTTCTTCGTGATGTGCACCGACACCCCGCAGTTCGGCACCGACGGCACGCTGATCTTCGCCGACTGCGGCCTCAACATCAACCCGTCTTCTGACGAGCTCTCCGAGATCGCCATCGCCTCCGCTCACTCTTGGTCCACCTTCATGGGCAACGTTGAGCCGCACGTAGCCATGCTCTCCTACTCCACCATGGGCTCCGCCGGTGGCGAGGTCGCCAAGAAGGTCCAGGAGGCTGTGAAGTTCTGCAAGGAGAAGGCTCCCGAGCTTGCCATCGACGGCGACCTGCAGCTCGATGCTGCCATTGTCCCCACCGTCGCCCAGCTCAAGGCCCCAGGTTCCTCCGTTGCCGGCAAGGCCAACGTGCTCGTGTTCCCCGACCTCGAGGCCGGCAACATCGGCTACAAGCTGGTCCAGCGCTTCGCTGGCGCTGACGCCTACGGCCCCATCCTGCAGGGCATCGCCAAGCCGGTCAACGACCTGTCGCGCGGCTGCTCTGCCGACGACATCGTGGGTGTCGTGGCCATCACCGCCGTCCAGGCTCAGATGGCTGAGTAGCGTACGCACTCGCCCGAAGGCCGTACGGGCTAACCCCTGAAAACGTCCTCGACCAATGAAGTGCCCCCGTTCTGCTCCTTCGGAGCTACGAACGGGGGCGCTTCTGGTCTGCGGAGTGTTTTCAGGGGTTAGCCCGTACGGCCTTCTACTGCCACATAGCATTCAGGGTATCTGGGGTGGGCGGCGGCTTGGCTACGAGCTGGGGCTGAAGATCTGAATGATTGGATGCCGTTGCCGGGAGCGCAGGCATTGCTGGTGATGACCGCTTTGGGACTGGAATTACTGCCTGCTAGCAAAAAGGCCTCCGGAGCTGTTGCTCTGGAGGCCTTTCGTTTACTTGCAAATGCGAGCGTTAGTTGTTCTTGGTCAGGCGCTCGACGTCGTGGGCGATCATGTATTCCTCGTCGGTGGGGATGACCATGACCGTGACGGCGGAACCGGCGGCACTGATGACCTGCGGGCCGTTGCCCACAGCCTCGCGGTTCTTGTTGTTGTCGATGCGTACGCCCAGCCACTCAAAGCAGTCGCAGAAGGCCTTGCGGATCGACCAGTCGTTCTCGCCGATACCGGCGGTAAAGGTGATGGTGTCCACGCCCGCCATAGAAGCGATCATGGAGCCAGCCTGCTGCATGGCTTTGTAGGCGAACATATCGAAGGCGAGCAGGCAGCGCTCGTCGCCCTCGGAGGCGCGCGTGCGGATGTCGCGGGCGTCGTTGGAGATACCCGAAATGGCAAGCAGGCCGGACTGCTTGTTCATCATGTCGTCGACTTCCTGGTAGCTGTAGCCGCCCTCGCGCTGCAGGTAGCACACGGTAGCCGGGTCAATGGAGCCGCAACGGGTGCCCATCATCAGACCGTCAAGCGGCGTGAGGCCCATCGTGGTGTCGCGGCACACGCCGTCCTCAATGGCGGCAAGCGAAGCACCGTTACCCAAATGGCACGAAAGCAGACGGTGGCAGCGCGAACCCAGGATCTCCTTGGCCATCATCCACTCATAGCGGTGGCTCGTGCCGTGGGCGCCGTACTTGCGCACGTGGTACTTGTCGCACACGTCCTTGGGCAGCGCGTAGGTATAGGCGACCTCGGGCATGGTCATGTGGAACGAGGTATCGAAGACGGCGACGTTGGGCAGCTCCGGATACTTCTCGCGGCAATACTCGATTGCTGCGGCCTCGCCGTAGTTGTGCAGCGGAGCAAGCGGTGCCACCTCAAGAATCTTGGCCATAACCTCGTCGTCGACAACTGCGGAATCATCGAAGTGCCAGCCGCCCTGAACGATACGATGGCCAATGCCATCAATCGTAAAGTCGGTCTTCTCGAGCTCCTCGAGCACGCGAGCGATAGCAGAGCGATGATCGGGGAAAGGGACCTCCTCGGTCTGCTTGGCACCACCGTTCTCGGAGTGGCCAAAGATGCCCATCTCCGAGCCGATACGCTCGCAGTTGCCCTTGGCGAAAACCTCGCGGGTATCGGTATCCAAAAGCTGATATTTAAGGCTCGAGCTGCCGGCGTTGACAACAAGTACGTTCATGAGACTCCTTTGCAGTGCAATACGGTCGACGCAGACCCCTTAAGGCGGCCGCATGTTAATAAGAAGTTATCACAACTTGATAAATAGCTATCAGGCATATCGCCCAACGAGCACAAAAGAGGGGCCGAACGGCGCTCGGTCGTCCAGCCCCTCCCCTCTTGCAATTACTTGCCGTTGACGATGCGCTCGACGTCAGAAGCGATCATGAACTCCTCGTCCGTGGGGATGACGAAGATCTTGACCTTGGAATCCTTGGCAGACAGGCACCAAGCGCCGTCACCACGCAGGGCGTTGCGGGCATGATCCATCTTGACGCCCATAAAGGCCAGGCGGTCGGCAACGCCGGCACGAACGGCCGGAGCGTGCTCACCGATGCCAGCGGTGAAGACCAGGGTGTCCATGCCGCACATGGAGGTGGCCATCTCGGCGGCCTTGGCGGCAATCTTGTAGACAAACATGTCGAAGGCGAGCTGAGCCTCGGGGTCACCAGCGGCGGCGAGCTCCTCGACGTTGCGGCAGTCGTTGGTCTTGCCGCCGGTCACAGCCAAAAGGCCGGACTTCTTGTTCATCATCTCGTCGACCTCGTCGAAGGTGTAGCCGCCCTCGCGCTGCAGGTAGCACACGGTAGCCGGGTCGATGGAGCCGCAGCGGGTGCCCATCATGACGCCGTCGAGCGGGGTGAGGCCCATAGTGGTATCCATGCATTTGCCGTCCTCGATGGCGCACAGGGAAGCGCCGGAGCCGATATGGCACACGACGACCTTGCGGGCCTCGCCGTTGGTCATCTCTGCGACCTTCTTGGAGATGTAACGGTAGCTGGTGCCGTGGGCGCCGTACTTACGGATGTGCAGTTTGTCGCAGACGTCCTTGGGCAGAGCGTAGGTCTTGGCGACCTCGGGCATATTGAAGTGGAAAGCAGTGTCGTAGACCGTGACGTTGGGCAGGTCGGGATACTGCTCCAGGCAGTACTCGATAACGTTGGCCTCGGGGTTGTTGTGCAGCGGCGCCAGCGGGGCGACCTCGCGGATCTTGGCGAGGACGTCCTCGTCGACGAGGGAGGAATCGCCGAAGTACCAGCCGCCCTGAACGATACGGTGGCCAATGCCCTCGATCTTGACGCCGTTGGCCTCGAGGTCCTTCAGGACGACCTCGATAGCGACCTTGTGGTCGGGGAACTCGATGTTCTCGGTCACCTTCTTGGAGCCGTTGGCAGCATGGGTGAAGGTACCACCGGTAAAGCAGACGCGCTCGCAGGAGCCTTTTGCGGACACCTTGTGGGACTTGGTATCGATGACCTGATACTTAAGGGTCGAAGATCCTGCGTTGACGACCAGAACGTTCATGTGTCTCCCTACTAACAGGCGGTGTGGCGCCGCCAGGTTACATACGCTTCAATAATAAACCCAAACGCCCTCGCGCTCGGGTTTATTGCGTTGATATATAAGTTATCGGTGTCCAAATACTCACGGCCTTTGACTTGTAAGACGAAATAGCGCGGGGATATACACCAAGGAAGAAATCCCGAGTGCAACAAGCAATACGACTCGAATGCCTGCAACGCTACTCAACACAGCATTGAGCAGATAGAAAAGAACGGCACCCACCGCCACCATCTGACTTTGAACCGAAATCAGTGAACAGCGCATCGAAGTATCGGCAGCATTTTGGAAAACTGAGATTTGATTGGGGCAAACAACGAGTACGCAACAGTCTGCAGCACATAGAACACGGGCAGCAAATTAGCCGGAGTAAGGGGAATCAAAAACAAAGCTGTCAATACTAAGCGAATGATGCCGCATATACGCGCAAAACGGCCCTTGTCGACACGAGTAATCGCACTGGGCACAATAAACCCTATGGAGGCGGAAGCAAGGAGCTGGACCGCAATGGTCACGCCTGAAGCGACGGCATTCATTCCGCGACCCGCAAGCAGCAGTGAGAAAAAGTCTTCCAAGGCGACAAAAGCAAACGCCTGAGAACAGTCCATGATGAACGCTGAACGAAGAATGCCATTGCACGCAATAGCGGCACCGATCATCTTCGGGCTCATTCCATGCTCAGGTGACACCGCGGTGCCCTCTCTTCTCACCTCAGGAATGCAGACAACGACAACCAACGTCAACACCATTGCGATGATATCTGCCGAAAGACCAATGAGATATGCACCGACAGACGAAATGAAACCGCCCACGCAAGCGGAGATGGCATAAGAGGCATAGAAAACAAATCGCTCAACGACATTAAGTCTTACGAGCTGGTCCTGAGAGACGCTGTCAATGTAAATCGCTTCTATGGATCCGCTCACACATGCAGCGGCAAAACCTTTGAGAGCAAACGCGCCGATTAAAAGCAGAGGAGAACGGACAAGGAGTAGGGCGGCGTAGTATCCAAGCATTCCCACGACGCCAACGAGACCGCTCGTCTTTCGTCCAAGCCTATCAGCAATATAGCCAATGGGAACTTCAAGGATGAACTTGCTCACTTGATATGCAATCATCATGCTAGAAATCGCCACCATCGAGAATCCGACGAATTCAAGGTAAACCGTCAGAAAATACAAAATGGTGCTGAAGTTCGACAGAAAAACGAACGTCATATAAAGCAAAACCGTACGGTTTTTCATGCTCCGCCCTCCAAGAGTCAACAATCTAAATCGGAATCTTGGAAAAGCATGAGGGCAAAGCCGTCAGTCATGTGTTACAAGGCGTCAACATTCACTTGACGCCACGAGGCCAAATGGCCTCACGAAGCGAGATGACGCAATAGGTGAAGAAATACCGTCTGGTGTCGATCGGTCCAGGCGTTTTGTCGATAGCAAAAGTAGATGGGCAAGGCTACGTCATGCGAGCCTTCAATGGAGCACTCGCTCACTTCCAATCCATCTGATGCGAGAGAAGAGCCAGAAAAACTCAATATCAATCCCCCGGCTTGAAGAAACTCAGCCTGCGCCCTGTTTCCGTATTCGACGTCGCGGAAGCGGAAATTAACCAGCTGAGCTTCGGGACATTGATTGATTGCATTGAGACAGGGTGACAAATTAATGGGAACAGCGAGCCTGCCGCCCAGCAACTCACGAACGGTCATAGCACCCACAGATTGATGACCAGCTGGGCATGAAAGAACCCTGAGCTCCTTTTCACCCATATATTTTGAAGAAAGGACGCTGTCCCGTGGTTCCTCAAACGAGATAGCCGCGTCCGAAATGCCAAGTATAAGTGATTCAAAGCATGTTGCCGTTGGCTGATGCCACACATCAAGATGAATCTGAGGGTGCGAGCTTTCAAACGAGTCGTACCAGTTTTCGGAAAAAAGGCGCCCCCGCCCGTGAAGACAGGGGGCGTAAAGACGGAAATGGCCGTCGGGCGAAACGCCGCCGTTCCCCGATTGAGCGTACTTTTTGAGATCGTCGACTTGCGCCAGGATCACGCGTGCACGACGCGCAAATTCTCTGCCCGCCGGAGACAAAACAGCTTCCCCCGCCGATCGGTCGAGCAAAACGATCTGATACTCAGATTCCAACTTTTTGATTGCCGACGAAACGGCCTGCGGACTCACATGAACGGCGCGAGCTGCTTTACGCACGCCACCATAGTTCGCTACCGCTTGAAGGTATTCGAGTTGAGAAAGCTGCATAGATTACTCCAAAGGCAGCCAAGTCGACGGCCTACGCGCCCTCAGATGAGGTTCTCGCCCAGGTTCTTGCCGCCGAGGACGTGCATGTGGAAGTGCATGACGGTCTGACCGGCGTTGACGCCCTTGTTGGAGATGACGCGGAAACCGTCCTCCAGGCCCTTGGCCTTAGCGACCTCCTGGATGGCGTGAACCATGGCGCCCATGGTCTCGGCAGGCACGTTGTCGGCGATGTCGCTGTAGTGCTTCTTGGGGATCACGAGCGTGTGGACCGGCGCCTGGGGGTTGAGGTCGTCGAAGGCGATGACCCGATCGTCCTCATAGACAACGGTCGAGGGGATCTCGTGGTTGGCAATTTTGCAGAAGATGCAATCGCACATGGTTGGTTCCTTTCTCACAGACCAAGGTAATTATATTTGGTCGGGATGGTTAGAACGAGAGGTTGTCGTCCGTGTTGGCGGCTTCGCCGTCGGCGAGCACGTCGTTGCCGTCGACGTCCTTAAGGAGCACCGAGACCTTCTGCTCGGCATCGGACAGGCGGGTGCGCAGGCTCTTGAGGAGCTCGACGCCGCGGGTATAGCTCTCGAGCGACTCCTCGAGCTCCATATCGCCCGACTCCAGGCTGCGGATGATGAGTTCCAACTCCTGCGAAGCCTGCTTGTACGTAAGCTGCTCGACCGGGGTCTTCTCTGCCATATCTGTTTCCTTTCCTAAAGGTTTATCGCTATGAAACGCGGTCTATTCGACCGTATCGACCGTTGCCACCACGTTGCCGTCTGCCATGCGCACGCGAATGGCGTCGCCGGGCTTAAAAGTCTTGGCGCTCGTAGCCACACCGTCATCGCTGTACGCGATGGAGTAACCGCGGGCAAGCACCTTGAGCGGCGACAAGGCATCGAGCGACGCGGCAGTTCGGCCCAGGTCGGACGCGGGTTTGCTGAGCATCGTGCGCCCCTGATGCTCCAGACGGGAACTCGCAAGTGTGAGCGCATGGCGCTTGCCATCGAGCCCCGAGGTGCTTGCAACCAGACGCTCGGGCAGGCGCTCAAAGTTGGAGCGGAATGTCCCGACCGAGCGTGCGATGGCGCCGGACAGACGATCGGCCGTCAGGGCAAGCTCAGACTCGCGACGCTCGACCATAAACGTTGGGTCGTTGAGGCACGGGCGGCACGCGGCCGCATCGAGCGCGTCGCCCAGACGAGCCGTATAGGTGTCCCAGGCACGACGACCGCGCTGATCGAGCATCTCCAAGTCGACCTGGGCCGACCCAATCATCGATGCCATCGCGGCACCCAGACGCTGATGGCGCGTCTCGAGCACGTCGGCCAACTCCGTCATAGCCGGCGCCACCGATTCTGCCGCAGCCGTGGGCGTGGAGGCGCGACGGTCGCTCACCATGTCGCAGATCGAGGTATCGGGCTCATGTCCAATGCCCGTCACCACGGGCACGGGACAGGCTGCCACCGCACGGGCAAGCTCCTCGTCGTTAAAGGTCATAAGGTCTTCGAAGGAGCCGCCGCCACGCACCAGCAAGATGCAATCGGGCGCCGGCGTAATGGCAGCGGCGCGGTGCAAGCCTTCAATAAGCTCTACCGGCGCGCCCTCGCCTTGGACCTTTGCGCCCACGCAGACAAGCTCGACGAGCGGGTTGCGACGGCGCAGCGTACGCTTGACGTCGTCGATTACGGCGCCCGAAAGCGAGGTGACGACTGCCACGCGCGAGCAAAACACCGGAATGCGACGTTTGCGCGCCTCGTCCATCAGGCCCTCGCGACGCAGCTTTTCGGCCAACTGAGCCACTTGTTGACGCAG
>CAJMPE010000052.1 GCA_905215275.1 uncultured bacterium
CCCCCTGCTGGGGGACGGCAAGTACGGCGACGGGCAGGTGAACCGCCGCTACGGCGAGACCCGGCAGGCCCTGTACTCCTACCGCCTGACCTTCGACTTCCCCACGGACGCCGGCCTGCTGAATTACCTCCGGGGCCGCAGCTTTCAGGTGGAGAGCGTCCCCTTCCGGGAGAAATACTTCGGCTGACCGCCGCCCCGGCTGCCCGGTGCAGCCGGGGCTTTTTTCTGCCATTCCCCGGAAATCTCCGGCAAAAACCGTGCAGCGGTCCTGCACGCCGCAGGCCGTGATGTTCTGCCCGACGGCGCGCAGGGCGGCGCGGTCGTTGTCGCAGAACAGGCAGGATTCTGCCCCCCGCGACAAACACTCCAGCCCCAGCTGCCCCGAGCCCGCAAACAAATCGAGCACGCGGGCGCCCGGCACGTAGGAAAAGTCCACGGCATGGAAGCGCACGTCGCCGGCAAGCGGGACCAAGCCGCACGTGAGCTCGATGCCGTCGGCGGCCACCGCGCGGCCCGACTCATCAACGGCTGCCACGTCATGCAAGTGCCCGTACGCGCCCACGCCCTGGCCCTCGGGAATCTTCCACGCCCACGCGGCGTCGCCCGTCTGCACCAGCTCCACGCAGCCCTCGTCCACCTCGGGCTCAAGGTCCATAGCCGCAAACAGGCGCTCGGCACCGGCCAACGCGTTGAGCAAGAAGTTGCCCAGCTGCGTAAACTGGTTGATGGGCATGGCCGCCTGGCGCACAAAGACCAGGTAGCTCGCGAGCGCGCCCACGTCGGCGAGTCCCTTGATGCAGAGCATGCCGCCCGCCACGGCGACGATGGCATAGTTGACGTAGCCAATCACCACGGTCATGGGCACCATGGAGTTGGCATAGCTCACGGCGGCGGTGCCGGTGCGGCGAAGCTCGTCGTTGCGGCAGGTGAAGCCGGCGACATTCGCCGCCTCGCGGTTAAAGACCTTAATGACCTTTTGGCCCGAGACCATCTCCTCGACGTATCCGTCCAAGTCGCCGAGCGATGCCTGCTGGGCGGCAAAAAAGCGCTTGGAGCGGGCACCCGAGTAGCGCGCGTACAGCACAATGGCAACATCGCACGCGAGCGTGATAATCGTGAGATGCCAGTTAAGAATGATGAGCATGGCTGTGGTGCCGATCACCTGAATGGTCGCCTGAATCACGTTGGCAAAGCTGTTGTTGAGTGCCTCGGAGACCGTGTCGACGTCGTTGGTGAAGAAGCTCATGATGTCGCCCGAGCGCGTACTGTCAAAGTAACTGAGCGGCAGCGTCTGGATGTGCGCGAACAAGTCGCGGCGAATATCGGACACCACGCGCTGGGCCGCGCGCACCATGATCCGCGAGTAACCCAAGGCCGAGAGCACGCCCGCGGCGTAGATGACGGCCGTAAAGAGAACCTGCTTGGTGAGCAGCTCCTCCCCACCCGCGGCCAGGCCGTTGACGATGGGGCGCACCATATAGGTGCCGGCAAGACTCGCGATGGCGGCGACGGAGGCCAGCACACCAACCACCAGCAGCGAGAACTTGGCATGCCCCATGTAGGAGAGCAAGCGGCGGAGCGTTCGACGCAGATTGGCCGGACGAGCCTGAGCGGAAGTCTTAGGCATGGCGCTCACCCCCTTCCGGGGATGATCCGTATGCGACGGAGGAAAACAGATCGTACGCGTTGTCGGCATCACCGTCGTCGCTCGCATCACCCGCGAACTCCATCTGCGAGGCGTAAATCTCCTGGTAGATGTTGTCACCTGCTAGCAGTTCCTCATGCGTGCCCACGCCGTGAATGCGGCCGTCATCCAGCACCACGATGCGGTCGGCATCCATCACGCTTGCGATACGCTGGGCGATGATGATCACCGTCGTGTCGGGAATCTGGGCGATATGCTCGCGGATCTTGGCGTCGGTCGCCATATCGACCGCACTGGTCGAGTCGTCAAAAATGAGCACGCGCGGATGTTTGAGCAACGTACGCGCAATGCACAGGCGCTGCTTCTGGCCGCCCGAAACACCGGCGCTACCCTGGCCCAACTCGCCGTCGAGACCGCCGATGCGGTCCAGAAACTCGTCCACGCACGCCGCACGGCAGGCATCCAACAACTCCTCGTCGGTGGCATCGGGCGCGCCCCACTGCAGGTTCTCGCGCACGGCGCCCGTAAACAGCACGTTCTTTTGCAGCACAATGCCCACCGCATCGCGTAGGGCAACCAGGTCGTAGTCGCGCACGTCGCGCCCGCCCACGAGCACGGCGCCCTCGGTCGCGTCGTACAGGCGCGCGATGAGCTGCACGAGCGAGCTCTTGCCCGAGCCCGTGCCGCCGAGCACGCCCACCGTGGAGCCCGGCTCGATGCGAAGGTCGATATGCTCGAGCACGTCCTCGACAGCATCCGCGCGGTACTTAAACGACACATCGCGGAACTCGACACTTCCGTCGACAACTTCGCGCACAGCCGCGTCTGCCGCGGGCGCCTCGATAAGCGAGCGCTCATCGAGGACGTGCGAGATGCGCTCCACACTGGCGAGTGCGCGCGTAAGCAGCAAAAACACGTTGGAAATCATCATGAGCGAGTTCATGATCAGCAGCACGTAGCTCATAAAGCCCGTGAGCGAGCCCACGCCCAGCTTGCCGGCGAGAATCATGCGGCCGCCAATCCACAGGATGGAGAGCGCAGCCACGTACATCGACAGCTGAAACACCGGCAGATTGAGCACGGCGGTGCCGAAGGTCTTGGTCGCCGTGTCGGCAAGCTCGGTATTGACGGTGTCGAACTTGTCGCACTCGTGCTCGGCGCGCACGTAAGCCTTCACGGCGCGCACGGCGGTAAGGTCCTCTTGTACCACGCCGTTGAGGTGGTCCATCGAGGTCTGGAGTTGGCGGTAGAGCGGACTGACGCGATAGGTGATGGCGCCCAGTACGATTGCCAGCACGGGCAAGATGATCGCAAAGACGGTGGCGAGCGGGCGCGACAGCATCAGCGCGTAGATAAGGCCGACGATAAGCGTCACCGGGCCGCGCACCATAGGGCGAAAGCCGTTGCCCACAGCATTTTGGATAACGGTGATGTCCGTGGTCATGCGGGTGACGAGCGAGCTGGCGTCGTAGTTGTCCAGGTTACCAAAAGCGAGCGTCTGAATCTTTTTGTACTCGGCCTCGCGCAGGTTAGCGCCTAGGCCCGAGGCAACGCGGGCGGATGTGCGGGCATAGCCCAAGCCCAATACCAGCGAAAACGCCGCACACACCAACATGTACGCGCCTTGCAGCAGCATGTAGTTGATGTCGCCCGCAGGCACGCCCACGTCGATGATGTTCGCCATGATAACCGGGATAAACAGCTCGAGCGCCGTCTCGGCCGTCACAAAGAGCACGCCGAGTATGGCGTCGCGACGGTATTCCCCCAAGTAGGAAAACAGGATCTTGAGATTGCGCACGCAGGTTCATCCCCCATCAAACGTTGTTCGCAAACGCACGTATTATTGCGCGACAGGCGATGGTGTCAAGTGACGCGAAACCGATTTCTGCAAGGCTAACGAACGTGCCAAACAAGCATAGTGCGCATCTGTATTCAGTTGGAAATAATCGTGGGCCTCACTTTTTTCGCCCTGTCTTCGACTCAAACCTTGACTCTACAATCGTTGTAGGGTTTTCACTAAACTGGTACCTAAACGAACCAAGCCAGAAAGTACCCTGCCCATGGAACACGACCTCACACGCGGCAATGTCCTCAAGACCATCGCGGTCTTTGCCCTGCCTTATATGCTCTCGTACTTTTTGCAGATGCTCTACGGCATGGCCGACCTGTACATGATGGGGCAGTTTAGCGGCGCCGCCGGCATCACCGCCGTGGGCAATGGCGCGCAGACGCTCTACATCATTACCGTGACGCTCGTGGGCCTGGCCATGGGAACGACGGTCATCGTCGGCCACGCCGTGGGCTCGCGCCGCTTCGACCGCGCCGAGACCGCCATCGGCAACACCATCACGCTGTTTATGGGTGTCTCGGTGGTGTTGGCCGCCATCTTGTTTGCACTATGCCCGCAGGTTGTGGCGCTCATTGGCACGCCGCCCGAGGCGGTCGAAGGCACCGCCGCCTACCTGCGTATCTGCTTTGTCGGCATTCCGTTTATTGCCGCATACAACATTCTCTCGGCCATCTTTCGCGGCCTGGGCGATTCGCGCTCGCCCATGTACGTGATCGGCGTGGCATGCATCATCAACATCGCGCTCGATTTTCTGTTTATCGGCCACATGGGGCTCGGCCCCGTGGGCGCGGCGCTCGGCACGGTAACCGCCCAGACGGCAAGCGTTGCCCTCGCGCTCGTGTGGCTCAAGAGCCGTCGCACGAACATCCATGTTAAGCGCAGCGACCTGCGTCCCCAGCCCGAGGTGCTCGGCAGCATTCTTAAGATCGGCGTGCCCGTGGCCGTGCAGGACGGCTGTATCCAGGTGGCGTTTATGTTTATCACCGTCATCGCCAACCACCGAGGGCTCGTCGACGCCGCCGCCGTAGGCCTGGTCGAAAAGATGATCAGTTTCTTGTTCATTGTGCCGAGCTCCATGGGTGCCACCGTCAGCGCGCTCACGGCGCAAAACGCCGGCGCGGGCAAGGGCGATCGTGCACGTCAGGTGCTCAAGGACGCTATGACGATCTCGGTGGTGTACGGCTGCCTAATCACGGTGCTGATGTGGCTGGTGGCGCCGGCGTTTATCGGCTTTTTTGCCAAGGACGCCGCGGTGGTCGCGGCCGGCACCGGCTATATGCGCAGCTACATTTTCGACGCGATTTTTGCCGGCATCCACATTTGCTTTAGTGGCTTTTTCGCTGCGTATGGCAAGAGCTATATCGGCTTTGCGCACAACGTGCTGGCCGTGGCGCTCATTCGCGTGCCGGGCGCGTGGCTGCTGTCGAACGCCTATTCCGATACGTTGTTTCCCATGGGCATCGCTTCGCCGTGCGGATCAATTCTATCGGCGGTTATTTGCGTGATGGCATTTACCGTGCTCAACCGCCGCGGAGCTTTTGACAAACTGATGGCGTAGCGGGGCAATGCGAAATCGCCCTCATCGACGACATCATCAGCGACGACCCAGCGACCTACGTGACGCAGATCACGGTGCCGGTTGCCCCGGCAAAGTAAGAACCGCCCGGAAAGCATCGTGCTTCCGGGCGGTTCTTCAATTTGACTATTGATGCCTTATGCCTGGGGCACCTGACCAGTCGCCAGGATCTGCTCGAGTGCGTCCTCATCCAGCACGGGTACGCCCAGCTGCTCGGCCTTGGTGAGCTTGGAGCCCGCCTTGGGGCCGGCGACCAGATAGCTCGTCTTCTTCGACACACTGCCCGAAACCTTGGCGCCGAGCACCTTGAGCGCCGCGCCCGCCTCGTCGCGCGTGCGGTTGACGAGCGTGCCGGTGAGCACGAAGGTCAGGCCCGCGAGCGGCTGTGCGTCGGCGAGCTCGCCCGCCACGCCGGCATCGGCTGCGGCTTGCGCGTGCGCGGTACCCAAATCGACCTCGAGCGACAGGCCCGCCTGACGCAGGCGCTCCAGCACGGCAAGGTTCTCGGGCACGGCCAGGAACTGCTTGACGCTCGCAGCAATCTTGGGACCGATGCCCTCGCACTCGGCGATGTCCTCTTCACTCGCCAAGACGAGCTTGTCAATCGACAGGAATCGCTCGGCGATGACCTCGCCCACGCTCTTGCCCACGTGGCGGATGCCCAGGGCAAACAGCACGCGACCGAGCGGCTGGCTCTTGGACTTGTTGAGCTCGGCGATGATTTTCTCGGCCGTCTTGAGGCCCACCGGAATGGGGTCGCCCTTCTTGACGCCCTTTTTGCTGTTGGAGCTGGCATAAGTGCGCCCCGTGTCCAGTCCGGCGATGTCGTCGACCGTGAGCTGGTAGAAGTCCGCGACATCGTGAATCAGGCCGGCGGCGATCATCTTGTCGACGATCTCGTCGCCCAAGCCGTCGACGTCCATGCAGCCGCGGCTCACCCAGTGGAGCAAGCGCTCCTTGAGCTGTGCGGGGCAGTCGATGGAGACGCAACGGTAAGCGACCTCACCATCCTCGTGGACCACGGGGCTGCCGCACACGGGGCAGGCCTCGGGCATCTGCCAGTCGACCGAATCGGCCGGGCGTTTGTCGAGCACCGGGCCCACGACCTCGGGGATTACGTCGCCCGCCTTGTGAACGATGATGGTGTCGCCCTCGCGCACGTTTTTGCGGCGGATCTCGTCGATGTTGTGCAGCGTGGCACGCGCGATGGTGGAGCCGGCAACCGTCACTGGGTCGAACTCGGCGACCGGCGTGAGCACACCGGTGCGGCCCACCTGGATGCGAATTTCGCGCAGGACGGTCTGCTTTTCCTCGGGCGGGAACTTAAAGGCAATGGCCCAGCGTGGTGCGCGGGCAGTAAAGCCCAGGTCGAGCTGCTGCTGGAAGCTGTCGACCTTTACGACCACGCCGTCGATGTCATAGTCCAAGTCACCGCGATGCTCGAGGGCCTGGGCGCAGAACTCGTGGACCTCGGCCGGCGTGGCGCAGCGTGCCACGTTGGGGTTGACGCTAAAACCGGCACTGCGCAGCCAATCGAGGAACTCGCGCTGGCTGTGGACGTGCAGCGGATCGGTATCGGCGATGGCATAGATAAAGGTGGCCAGGTCGCGGCGCGCCGTAACCTTAGGATCCTTCTGACGCAGGCTGCCAGCAGCGGCGTTGCGCGGGTTGGCGAAGGGGTCGCGGCCCTCGGCATCGGCCTCTTCATTCAGACGTACAAAGCTGCCTTTGGGCATATAGACCTCGCCGCGCACCTCAATCGTGCGCTCGCGGTCGGCGCCCATGTGGGCGAGCGCCGGCTCGGACAGGTGCATAGGCACGTCCTTGATGGTACGGACGTTGAGCGACACGTCCTCGCCCGTGGTGCCATCGCCACGCGTGGCCGCGCGCACAAAGGTGCCGTTTTGGTAGGTAAGCGCCACGCCCAGACCGTCAATCTTTAGCTCGCAGGTATAGGTGACGCTGCCGGCACCGAGCGCATCCTCGGTGCGCTGGAGCCATGCGTCAAGCTCGTCCAGGTCCATGGCATCGTCCATGGAATACATGCGCGCCATGTGCGTGACCGGCGTAAACTGCTCGCTCACGTAGCCGCCCACGCGCTGGGTATAGCTGTCGGGCGTCACCAGGTCGGGGTAGGTGGCCTCGATTTCCTGCAGCTCAACGAGCATTTTGTCGAAGGCGGCGTCCGTGATCTCGGGCGCGTCGAGCATGTAGTAGCGGTACGCGTGGTAATCGAGCTCGTGGCGCAGCTCGGCCGCGCGCGCGGCGGCTTGGGCACGGGCATCGGCCGGTGCAGCGGTATCCGTGCTCGCTGGCGTTTCGGTATCGATGTCCACGCCGTCACCAAACAGGCTCGATTGCTCCATAGCGGCACTCCTTCGCTCGATTTCAAACGGATACAAGAGTACCACCGGTCGCAACGGGGCCGAATAGCGGTCTCAAACCGCACTGAATCGGCAGCCGCCAGACTGGGGTGGACAGTTAGTTCAGATACGTATAAATCCTAGAGCTGGATCAGGCACGCACACCTCTGTTTCGACTAATTTGGGCTCCTCGAGGCCATGCAAACGTCCCATCCTCCCTTCCAAACGCCCATCCGAGCCCCATCCCAATCAGAAATTGCTCAAAACGCATCCCAAGCTGCCCAAGATTTATACGTATCTGAACCAACTGTCCAGACCATTACGAACCAGGCCTCTTGTCAGCTCCATGTGATCCGTTTTCCTCCGTCCCCAACGGGTCAATAAGAAAAAAGGGGCTGTCCCACGTTGATGAGACAGCCCCCTCTGGCATCGGTATGTGCGATTCGGCTCGTTAGTAACCCTGGCCGTAGCCCTGGCCCTGGCCCTGCTGGCCCAACAGTTCCTCCAGATACTGGCGCAACTGCTCGTCGGTAATACCGCCGTTGCCGGTGTCGGTCGCGCTATCGTCCTGCTGCTGGTTCTGCAGCTCCTCGTCGGAGCCCAGCTCGACGGTGACCTTTTTCTCTTCCTTGCCGCGCACGAGCGTAATCTCGACCTTCTCGCCCACCTCGTGGCTGCGCAGCGCGATAATCAGGCCATCGGCGCTCGTAATCTCGTCGTCACCCAGCTTGGTGATGACGTCACCCTCCTGGATGCCGGCCTTGGCAGCAGGACCGTCCTCGACGACGCTCGCCACATACGCGCCGCTGTCGGTGCTCAGCTTGTTGGTGCGGGCGTTGAGCGCATTGACACTCGAAAGCGTGGCGCCCAGATACGGATGAACCGGCGTCTTGCCGTCGATAATCTGGTCGGCGATGTTCTTGGCGTAGTTGACGGGAATGGCAAAGCCTACGCCCGAGCTGGAGCCCGAGTAGCTCTCGATGAGCGAGTTGATACCCACGAGCTCGCCGTTGTCGTTGACAAGCGCGCCGCCGGAGTTGCCCGGGTTGATGGCGGCATCGGTCTGGATCATGTTGGCGTAGATGGTGTTTCCGCTGGTAGAGCTCATGGCCGTGGAGCGATACAGCGCCGACACAATACCCGTGGAGACAGACTGCTCGTTGCCGAACGGCGAACCGATCGCCATGACCCACTCGCCCACGTTGAGCTTGGAGGAGTCACCGATCTCAATCGGCGTAAGCTTGGAGGCGTCGGCGTCCTTGAGCTTGATGACGGCCAGGTCGCTCGAGGCGTCGTTGCCCACGAACTCGGCCTCATAGGTGGTGCCGTCGTCCATGGTCACCACGTACTGGTCGTAACCATCGACCACGTGGTTGTTGGTGAGGATGTGGCCCTCGGTATCGAGCACCACGCCCGAACCGACGCTGCCCGAGCTATCCGACTCATCGGCAGACTGCGAAAGCGAGCCATTCTGGCTACCGCTCGAAGTGGCGGTGATGGAAACGACGGAAGGCAGGGCCTTGGCAGAAACGGCCTCGGCCAGCGTGGTGTCCTCGGAGTCGATGGTGATCTTCTGCGTCGATGAACCCGAAGCACCCGCCGTCACGGCATTCTTTCCGCCGCCAATATTGAGCGTGCCGCTCATAATGAGCGCAATGACTAGCAGGGCTCCGCAGGCACAGCCGGCGAGTGCCGTAATAAAGATCGGCAGCTTTTTGGTCTTGGTCTTGACCACCGTGTGCTTGTTCACGACCTGCTGGCTGCCCAGCGGCTTACCGGTCTGCGTGTCGTAGGCCTGCACGTAGGGAATGTTGCCGTCGGCAGGGGGCGACTCCACCTGCACGCGCGGCTGCTGCTGGGTCTCGCCAGCGTTGCCCGCATCCTGGGGACGCTGGGAATCGTTCTCGCTCATGGCTGCGATCCTTTCGTCAAATAACCAAAGGCCCGCCAAACATGTGGCGGGCCATCATTGTTCACGTTGAGTTGTACCCCAATATGCGGGCGAACGTGTATGAGAACGCAATCTTTTAGGAAGGCTTAAGTTCTGTTGCAGATTCGAGAGGAACCCGTACCTGCGTCAAAACCACCACAAAGGTGCCTGTCCCCTTTGTGGTGGAAATCTAGTCCTTAAACAGATAGCCCACGCCGCGGACAGTGGTGATATGTGCCGCGATCTGCGGGCCCACCTTGGAGCGGATGCGTCGGATGTGCACGTCGACGGTGCGCGTGCCGCCGCAGTACTCAAAGCCCCATACGCGGTGCAGCAGCACCTCGCGGCTGTAGGCGCGGTTGGGGTGCGTCGCCAAAAAGCTCAGCAGCGAGTACTCCATCAGCGTCAGGTCGATGGGCTCGCCATCGAGCGTCACCTGGTAGGTAGCCAGGTTGATCTCGAGGTTATCGATGTTGAGCACATCGTCGGCGGTAACGGTCTCCTCCTCGCCCATCAAGCGCTGCGCGCGAGCCTTGAGCTCGTTGGGCGTCGCCGTAGGGCACACAAAGTCGGCATGCGCGTGATTGGGCAGGCGCAAGGTGCCGAGCGCCTCATCGTCGACGATCACCAACATGGGGACACCGCCACGATCGTCAAGCCACTTGGCAATCTGATCGATGCGGTCGCTGCGGATGCCATCTGAATCGAGAATCAGCAGGTCAAAGTCGTGCGCCGCAGTTGGCGAATCGGGGGTTGCCAGGCTCACCTCGACACCCAGGGTAGTCGTCAAGCTGCGGGCAAACTCGTGGAAGCGCGTCGTGCGCGCCATGAACAGGGCACTCTTTTCGGACATATCGGCCTCCAAAGAAATGAGCTCAATCGTACTGGAACAAGCCAGCGCGATTAGGAGTTCGCCAGGTAGTGCTTGATCTCCCACTCGGTGATCGTAGACTCAAACTTATGCCACTCGTCGCGCTTCTTTTTGAGGAAGAAGCTGTGGATGTGCTCGCCGAGGGCATCCTTCATAAACTGCGAGTCCTCAAACACGTCGAGCGCCTCTTTGAGCGAGCGCGGCAGCGGCGCGTAGCCGGCCTCGACCATCTGACGGTCGGTAAGCTTGAGCGTCTCGGCCGTGGCCTCGGGCGGGAGTTCCAGCTTGCGCTCGATGCCGTCCAGACCAGCCGCCAGCGTGACGGCGTTGACCAGGTACGGGTTGGCCATGGGGTCGGGACTGCGCAGCTCGATGCGCGTGGACAGCGGCTTGCCGGGCTTGTAGACCGGGATGCGGACCATACTCGCGCGGTTGCGCAGGCCCCACGTGGCGTACTGCGGCACGGAGTCGCCACCCGTGGTGATGCGCTTGTACGAGTTGACCGTGGGGTTGGTGATGGCGCTGATTTCGCGCGCGTGCGCCAGAATACCTGCCATGTAGTGCTTGGCGACGTCGGAGAGATGGTACTTCTCGTCGTCCTCGCCCCAAAAGACGTTGTTGCCGTCATGGTCGAACAGCGACTGGCACAGGAACATAGCGCTGCCGTCCTCGCCCGCCAACGGCTTGGGCATAAAGGAGGCGTGGCAACCGCTCTCGTAGGCCTGCTGCTTAATGATGAGTTTGGCCGTAGTGATGGCGTCGGACATACTCAGGGCCTCGGCGTGGCGCAGGCTCATGCCGTGTTGCGAGCGGCCGGCGGCGTGGAAGGTGTACTCCACGGGCACGGACATCTTCTCGAGCGTGAGGACCGTGTTGCGACGCAGGTCGCGGGCGGCATCGCTCACCGAAAGATCGAAGTAGCCCACGTTGTCGAGCGGCTCGGGGGTGTGCTCGTCGGGGAAGTAGTAATACTCCAGCTCGGCGCCCACGTTGAGCAGATAGCCAGCCTTCTCGGCCTTGCGGAACATGCGGCGCAGGGCATCGCGGATTTCTGCCTCGCTGGGGGTGACGTTGCGCCGCTCGATCGGCTCAAACACCTTGCGGATGGAGAGCGGGTCGGGCTGTTCGACCGGGAAATCTTTGGCACCGGCGTAGTGCGCTACCGCGACATAGTCCGATACCGGCGACGGATGGTATTTCTCCATC
>CAJMPE010000053.1 GCA_905215275.1 uncultured bacterium
GCCTTTACCCGCGGGGAAAGACCAAAACTGCCGCCGATGATAAAGCTCAGGCAGCCGCTTTTTTGGGCGGAGGAGGAAATGAGCTGCGCCAGCTGCGGGGAGGAGAGCATCTCTCCCTCGATACACAAGGGAAAAATGAGGCCGGCGGCTTTTTTGAGGATACGGTTTCCCTCCTCCTCCAGGCCGCGGGCGATTTCGGCCTCGGAGGGATTATCAGGCAAGCGATATTCCTCCAGCTCGATGATCTCGAACCGGCAGTAGGCACCCAGGCGCTTTTGGTACTCGGCGATGCCCTGCCGCATCCAATCCTCCTTCACTTTGCCGATGGCAATAACCTGTATTTTCAGCATTCTACTTCCTCCTCAAGCACGGAGCATTGGATTGGGGCGGATCCGCGGTGCAGACCGACGGTGACGCTTCCGCCGCGATGGTCTGTATTTACAGTATCTCCTTAGAAGCGGATCATCTGACCGGGGCAATCCCGTGGAGCGATCCACAGGCGGTAGTCCCGGTCCGGCTGCATCCCCGCGGCGGAAAGGGCCGCTTCGGCATTGCTGCGGGCGAGGGCCGGGGTATTGCTTTCCCGGCTTAAATGTGCCAACACAAAGTGAGATGTACCGCATTTGGCCAGTTCCGTTACGGTGCGGGCCGCCTCGGCATTGGAAAGGTGGCCGTACTCCGAGCGGATGCGCTGTTTGAGATAGTAGGGATAGCCGCAATTGAGCAGGACGGAGTCCTCGTAATTGGACTCCAGCACGGCGAGGTGGCAGCCTCGCAGGTGCTCCCACACTGTGGGGGTAACAAGGCCCAGGTCGGTAACGAAGCCGATGGTGCGGCTGCCGGCCGGGATGCGGAAGCCGCAGGAATCGGAGGCATCATGTTGAGTGGCGAAGGGCTGCACCTGCATTCCGGCCACCTCCTGTATCTCCTCCAGCGGGAGCAGGCGGGTGGTGGGCTCCACCATCGCCGCCAGGCGCTCCAGTGTGCCTGCGGTGGCATAGACCGGGATGCTGAGCTGCTTGGCCAGCACCCGCAGGCCGGCCACATGGTCGGCATGATCGTGGGTGATGAGGATACCGCGCAGGCCGGCGGGATCGATGCCGGCATCGCACAGCTCCTGTCCAACTACATCCTGGGCGAGAACAAGGTCGAGATCACCCAGGTGACCTCGGACACGCGCGAGTCCGTCCTGCAGAACGGCCAGGTCGATGCCGTCTTTGCCACCTACACCATCACTGACGAGCGCAAGAAGCTCGTCTCCTTCGCCGGCCCCTACTACTACACGCAGCAGGCCATTCTGGTGCTCGCCGATAACGACGACATCAAGAGCGTCGACGACCTGGCCGACAAGAACGTCGCCGTCCAGTCCGGCTCCAACGGCCCCGCCATCCTGGAGGAGTTCGCTCCCAAGGCCAGCCAGCAGGAGTTCAAGACCGACGAGGAGGCCCGCCAGGCACTCCAGCAGGGTCGCGTTGACGCCTACGTCATCGATAACAACATGCAGCAGAGCGCCCTGGTCCGCGAGCCCGGCAAGTACAAGATCGCCGGCAAGCCCTTCGGCAGCAAGGAGCCCTACGGCATCGGCCTGCCGCTCGATTCCGACGGCGTCGCCTTTGTCAACGACTTCCTTAAGAAGATCGAGGACGACGGCACCTGGACCAAGCTGTGGCAGATCTGCATCGGCGACCGTACGGGCGACACCAATGTTCCCGAGCTGCCCGAGATCGGCGCCTAGGCAGCGAGCCTGGTAACGGCCGCAACGAAACCATATGGAAACGCATGATGCGCTTTATTGCGGTAAACTGTTTCCTCACTGAGTTGTCGGGGCTTCCGTACACACGGGAGCCCCTTTCCTTATCGGCAGGAGGTCCGCATGAGTCTCTCCGGACTCTGGTCGCTCTATGGCCAGAACTATATCGACGCGCTGCTAGCGACCTGGGGCATGACGCTTGAGTCGTTTGCCATCGCCATGGTGCTGGCCGTCGCCGTCACCGTGATGCGCGTGTCGCCGCTCAAGCCGCTGCGCGTCTTTGGCGACCTGTATGTTCAGGTCTTCCGTAACATCCCCGGCATCGCGCTGCTCATCATCGTCGTCTACGCACTGCCGCCGCTCAAGGTCGTCCTGCCCTACCGCACCTGCGTTATCGTCGCCACGGTCCTTTTGGGCTCGGCCTTTGGCTCCGAAAACTTTATGAGCGGCATCAACACCGTCGGCGTCGGTCAGGTCGAAGCCGCACGTTCGCTCGGCATGAGTTTCAGCCGTATCCTCGCCAAGATCGTGATTCCGCAGGCGCTGCGCTCGAGCGTGTTGCCCATGACCAACCTCTTTATCGCCGTCATGCTCACCACCGCACTCGGCAGCCAGGTGCCGCTTAAACCGCAGGAGCTCACCGGCGTGGTGAGCTACATCAACACGCGCTCGCTCGGCGGCGTCGCCGCGTTCTTTATCTCGGCGCTCGGCTACCTGGGCACAGCCTTTGTGGTGAGCCACATTGGCAACCACATCGATAAGAAGGTGAGGATCCTCCGATGAGCAAGCACTCCTCCCCTGCGCTTACCATGCGCGATGCGCTCTACGAGGCTCCCGGCCCCAAGATGCGCGCCAAGATTCGCATCGGCACCGCCATCTCGCTTGTTGCCGTGGCCGCACTCGTCGTCCTGGTACTGCAGCGCTTTTATGTGACCGGCCAGCTTTCGGTCCACTATTGGTATTTCTTTACGCACCTCACCACCTGGAAGTTCCTGCTTGCCGGCTTTGAGGGCACCGTTAAAGTCGCACTCACCGCTGGCGCCATCGCACTGGTGCTGGGCCTAGGCCTTATGCTCGGCCGCACCAGCGACATTAAGCCGCTGCAGCTGGTCTGCCGCGTGCTCACCGATTTCTTCCGCGGCGTGCCGAGTCTGCTGTTCATCTACTTCTTCTTTTTGGTGCTGCCCCAGTACAAGATCGCGCTGCCGTCGTTTTGGATGCTCACGCTTCCCGTCGCGCTCGCTGCAGCCGGCGTGCTAGCTGAGATTTTCCGCGCCGGCGTCAACGCCGTACCGCGCGGCCAGGTCGAGGCGGCCCAGGCGCTCGGTCTCTCCAAGGCTAAAATCACCTTTAAAATCGTGCTGCCGCAGGCTATTCGATTTATCATTCCGTCGTTGATTTCGCAGCTCGTGGTCGTAGTCAAAGACACCACCGTCGCCTACGTGGTGAGCTACCCCGACCTCATGCAAAACGCCCGCGTGCTCATTACCAACTACGACGCTCTCGTGTCGGTCTACTTGGTAATCGCGGTCATCTATATCCTCATCAACGTCGCAATCAACAAGGCTGCTGTCTACGTTTCGCACAAGACCGGCGCGACCATCATCCGCTAACGCTTTACCATTTCGAGTCATAAGGAGCCGAGCACCATGGCACAGAGCACCTCTACCACCGGCAATCAGCCGCTGATCGAGCTCAAGCACGTCGATAAGCACTATGGCGACCTGCACGTTCTCAACGACATCAATCTCTCGGTCGACCGCGGCGAGGTCGTCGTGGTGATTGGCCCCTCGGGCTCGGGCAAGTCGACCATGTGCCGCACCATCAACCGCCTGGAAACCATCGACTCAGGCGAGATCCTCATCGAGGGCGAGCCCCTGCCGCAGGAAGGCAAGGATCTTGCCCGCATGCGTGCCGAGCTGGGCATGGTGTTCCAACAGTTCAACCTGTTTGCACATATGACGGTGCTGCAGAACGTCATGCTGGGGCCGGTCGACGTGCTGGGCGTGTCCAAGGAGGAGGCTCGCGAGCGTGCCATGGACCTGCTGAGCCGCGTGGGCGTGGCCGAGCAGGCCGACAAGGTGCCCGCACAGCTTTCGGGCGGCCAACAGCAGCGCGTGGCCATCGCCCGTTCACTCGCCATGCAGCCCAAGGCCATGCTCTTTGACGAGCCCACAAGCGCCCTTGACCCCGAGATGATCAATGAGGTGCTCGAGGTCATGGTGCGCTTGGCGCAGCAGGGCATGACGATGATCGTCATCACGCACGAGATGAACTTTGCCCGCCGCGTAGCCGACCGCGTCGTCTTTATGGCCGACGGCCAGATCGTGGAAACCGGCACGCCCGACGAGTTCTTCGACCATCCCCAGACCAAGCGCGCCCAGGACTTCCTCAACTCCATCAAGGGCCACTAACCAGCCACCCCGTGGGACAAATTCATCGGAAGTGTTGTCCCACATCTCCCATGCGCCCTGTCACCTTCAGATCGAAAGCAACACCTATGATCGGAACTCGTACTTCATCGTCATACACCCCGCATGTCGACGTCGCCCCCGCCGACCGTCCGCTCATCCTCGTCGCGCCGCGTTGGGAAGAGGCAAAGCCTTTTTTGAGCGAGACGCTCTCCCCCAACGAGGAAATCGCAAGTGTCTTTGTCGATGCCATCCTTGCCGCCGGCGGCCTGCCACTGCAGATGTCTATTACCGAAGACGTCGATGTTATCCGTCATTACGTGGAAATCGCTGACGGTATCGCTATTCCCGGCGGCCCGGACGTCAACCCCAAACGCTGGGGCGACGAGCGTCCTTACGACCCCACGCTGTGCTGTGAGATTCGCGACCGTTTTGAGTTTAAGCTGGTTAACGAGGTGCTTCGCGCCAAGAAGCCGCTCTTTACCACCTGTCGCGGCACGCAGCTGCTCAATGTCGCCACTGGCGGCACCCTGTGCATGGATGTGCCGAGCCTGGGTGCTCGCGAGGGCCGCACGCAGTGGCGCCACACCCACGTGCTCAACGATCCCGTGCACCCCGTCGAGGTCGTGCCGGGCTCGCTGCTGGAGCGCGCGGTTGGCGGGCACAGGCTGATCCAGACCAACTCGGCACATCACTGCTGCGTCGACCGTCTGGGTAAAAGCACGCGCTTGGTCGCCAAGGCAACCGACGGCGTTCCCGAGTGCATCGAGGTCGAAGGCCAGCCTTTCTGCCTGGGCGTGCAATGGCACCCTGAGTACACGTGGAAGACGCTCGAGACCGACTTTAACCTGTGGAAGTCGTTTGTCGAGGCAGCGGCAAAGGTTAAGCAGGCGCGCTAGCTCGCGAACCCCACAACAAATAAGGGTGCCCCGCCGGCCACATGGTCCGACGGGGCACCATTTTACCTATATGCTGCCTGCACGCAGCCCAAGGCCCGCAAGCCCTTATTCGGCCGCCTCGCGCAGGGCTGACATCGTTGCCGCATATTGCTGCTGCAACGCATGCATTCCCTCGCGAGCACCGTCAACGGCATCGGCGCCGCGCAACGCCTCGGTCACCACGACCGCCGGCTCGTACAGATTATCGAACCCCAGGTTCTGGCTCACGCCCTTGAGCGTGTGCGCTGCCATAAACGCACCTTCGGCGTCTCCCGCCGCCATGGCGGCCTCCAGCTTGTCCATGCTCTCGTCATCCAAAAACTTGAGGGCAAAGCGGGCAAGCATTTCCCCGCCCATCAGCCGAGCGCACGCGTCATCATAATTAGCGCCGATCTTCTCATACGCCTCACGCATGGAAATCATGGGTTAAAACTCCTTTGGTCAAACTAAATCGTAGGAAACGCGACGACATCGGCGGGGCGTGCCAATGTCTCGGCAATTTGGTCTTGCACCTCGAGCAGGCAGTCGAGCAGCAACGGGTTAAAGGTGCCGCACTTACCGTCCAGAATCATCTTGATCGCTTCCTCGTGCGGGATAGTGTCCTTGTACACGCGCACGCTCGTCAGGGCATCGTACACGTCGGCCACCGAAACCACCTGTGCGGCAATGGGAATTTCGTCGCCCTTAAGGCCATCGGGATAAGCCTTGCCGTCCCAGCGCTCGTGGTGCCAACGCGCGATCTGGTACGCATATTCCATAAGCGCATTACCGACGTGATGGCGGCCCAGCTCAAGCAGCATGTCGGCGCCGATCGTGGTATGCGTCTTCATAATCTCGAACTCCTCGGGCGTAAGGCGCCCGGGTTTGTTGAGAATCGCATCGTCAATCGACATCTTGCCGATATCGTGCAGCGCCGAAGCCAGGGCGATCGTGGAGCGTTCCTCATTGTCGAGGGAGATCGTGTCGCTACGCCGGACCAGACAGCCAAGCAGCAGCTCGGTCAGCTTCTCGATGTTCGTAACGTGCCTGCCGCTCTCGCCGTTGCGAAGCTCCATGACGCCGGCCATGATGTCGATGAGCATGCGACTGTTCTTGACGCGCTCGTTGTACTGCTGGGACAGCAGGTTCGTCAGGCGGCGCTGTTTGGCGTATAGGCGGATGGTGTTGCTTACACGGCGGCGCACGACACGGGAGTCAAACGGGCGGTTGATATAGTCCGAGGCGCCCAGCTCGTACGCGCGTAGAACCATATCATCGGAATCTTCGCTCGAAATCATGATGACGGGCAGATTGTCACTAACCGATCGGCGCGACAGATCGGCCAGCACCTCAAAGCCGCTTACGCCCGGCATGCCAATATCCAGCAGCACGAGCGACAACTCATCGCCATAGCGGTCGACCATGTCGAGCGCCGCACGACCGTGGTCGGCCTCGAGGATGTAATACTCGTCCTTGAGCATCTCGCTGAGAATGGCTCGGTTCATCTCGGAGTCATCGACAATAAGCACCAAAGGCTTTTCGCTTTGGAAGGCCTCGATGGAATCGGCATCGGTCACGACCGTACCGGCTTTTGCCTTAGCGCGGCTCAATAACTGGACAGCGCGGCCAACTCCCTCATCGACCGTCTCGCCATGAATGCGAACGCCACCAACACATGCCGTCAAGCTCACGTACTCATGGCCCGGAATAATCGTGGAATGAACGGCTTCGGATACCTGATGCAAGCGACGGGCGAAGTCATCGGAGGGAATATCGGGCATGACGACCACAAACTTGTCGCAGCCATAGCGCACAAGCTCGTCAGTCGAACGAATTCCGCTGCGTATGGCTGTCGCCACAGCACCGAGTGCAAGGTCGCCGGCATGACGGCCACACGTATCGTTGAAGGCCCTAAAATCATCAAGGTCGATCATCGCAACGCCGGCATTCATGCGGGCGCCACGAAGCTTTTCCTCGTAATATCGGCGATTGCGCACACTCGTCAGCACGTCGGTGTAGACAAGGTCCTCTTCTGCAGCCTCTTGCTCATCAATCGGACGCACCATCAGCAGGACACGAGGCTCGCCCTCGACCTTTAGAGGGCGCAGGCGGGCGCGGTACTCAGTACCATCGTTGAGCAGTTGCTCCGACACCTCACCTGAATTCGCCAAGGCCTCAAGACTCGACTGACGCAAACAAGGGCAGTGATCGCCGGCGAGCAGGCAGTTACGCTCGCTCTTAATCTGGTCGGCCGACAGCAAACGTACCACGGGGTAGGTCTTCGCGACGCGGGCGACCTCGGCGGCAGCCTCCTCATCGGTTAGATTGGCCTCGTGATTATTGAGCATATGGGGCCCTTTCGATAGCTTCGCATAGTAGCGGTGGGTTCCAAATGTTACAAGGGTAACACCTTGCCGATGCAGGTAAGCACGTGAATGCCGTTACATTTTTATGAGTTGGCAGACGGCGCAATTGGAGCCGCAAACGTAAGGTTTTGAGCACATTTGTTAACACAGTCGAAACGTTTGCGGGTGAAGCCTGTTTTGGCTATTGCGGGTGTTAGAGCCCCAGAATGCCACGGACAGTCTGAGCAGCCGCTGCCGGGCGATCGCGCAGGCCATTGTGCGCGCCGGGAACCATTACGAGTGGACAGTCCAAAAGCTCAGCCGCCACCCTTGTGCCCGCCTCGCGAGGCGTGTCAATCGAGAGCTCACCCAGGAGCACGGCGGCCACCGTTTTTGACGCACGAACACTATCCCAATCGGGAACGCAGGTCATAGTAATCCCGTATTCGTTTGCCATGAAACTACGGCCGTTGCGCAGGGCATGCTTGGCTTCTGCCCCGGTTAACTTGGGGGCCTCAGGGTCCGAATCGCCGATGGCGCCCAGGAAGGCCCGTAATGCCCTGGAGACCTTTCCCGCGGCGATCATCTCGAGCAAAACCGGGGCCGCGCCCAGACCGGCACCCTCAGCCGTCACGGCGGGTTCATGCAGAATCGCACGCGAGATTATGGTGGGGTTTGCACGGAGAAGCTCCAGGGCCGCCAACGTACCGGCACTGTGCGCGAGCACGTTTGCCGGAGCGCCAATATGCTCGATAACAGCCTGCAGGTCGGCGGCCTGGGCAGCGAGGTCGTAGCGTCCGTCTGCAGCGTCGCCGCTCTCGCCGCAACCGCGGCGGTCGTAGGCAATGACGCGACAGTCGCGGGCGAGCTCGCGGGCGATGGCGTCAAAAAAGACACCGTCGACGCAGGCGCCGTGCACGCACACCAAGGCGGGTGTATCGGACGATACAACCGGACTGGCATACTCGCGGCAGGCAATCGTAGTGCCCGCATTCTCGACCGTAAATTCCATGTTGCGCCCCCATCATCAATGCTCGTCCAGTTGCACGTCAGCGCGGTTGGATGGACTCGCATTGCCTTACGCCTTGTTAACAGATTAACTGTACCCGACCCGAGGCTTTTCATGGCACGGCATAACGAGCGACGTGAAAAAACGAAACTTGTAAAGCAAGAGCCCGCACCTTGCTTTGGAGCCGATGCTATGCTTAGGCACAATTGTCTTGAGGAGCTTTTACCTATGTCTACGTTTCTAAATGCCAGCCCCATCTTTGGGCCCGTTCGCAGCCGTCGCCTGGGCCTTTCGCTCGGTGTCAACATGATGCCGGCCAGCGGCAAAATCTGCACGTTCGACTGCATTTACTGCGAAAACGGCCTCAACGCCGAACGTCCCTGCCACGAGCCGTATAACACGGCTGCCGTGGTACTCGACGCACTCGAGGCCAAATTGCGCGAGATGGCAGTCGAAGGTGAGCTGCCCGATGTAATCACGTTTGCCGGCAACGGCGAGCCCACCGCCGCACCGGAGTTTCCGCAGGCCATCGCCGGCGCTGTCGCGCTGCGCGACGAGCTTGCCCCAAACTCCAAGATCGCCGTGCTCTCCAACGGCACGCGCGCCGACCGCCCCGATGTGCACGACGCGCTCATGATGGTCGACGACAACATCCTCAAGCTCGATACGATCGACCCGGCATTTATCCAGCTGCTCGATCAACCCGTTGGCCCCTACGATGTGGAGCACCAGATTGAGACGTTCGAAAGCTTTGACGGTCACGTTATTATCCAGACGATCTTTTTGACCGGTGAGTATCAGGGCAAGCCCATCGACAACACCGGCGAGGAGTACGTTGCCCCCTGGCTCGCGGCGCTTGAGCGCATTCGTCCACAAGAAGCAACCATTTACACGGTGGCGCGCGAGACACCGATCGCTGGCCTTGCCAAAGCGGCGCCTGAGGTGCTCGACGCCATTGCCGCGCGCGTCCAAGCCCTCGGCATCCCCTGCCAGGTGAGCTACTAGCAAAACCACGCAGCAGCTAGTGCCCGCCATCCCGCCCCATCAGTTGCGGTGATATAGTTCCTATTTGTGCTGTTAAACCGCTTAAATCGGAACTATATCACCGCAACTTTTATGGACGCGTGGGTGGGCTATACTAGCTGCGGATGAAAGGAAGTTAGCCATGTATGACAAAGGACCCGTACCCGGCCGCAACGACGCCTGCTGGTGCGGCAGCGGCAAAAAATATAAGAAATGTCACAGCGCCTTCGACGAGCGCCTCGAGCGCCTGTGGGAGGAGGGCTGGGAGGTTCTGCCCCGCACGCTCTACAAGACGCCCGCCGATATCGAGGGCATCAAGCGCTCGGCAGCCATCAACGTAGGCGTGCTCGACTACGTAGGCGAGCACATCGCCGCAGGCATGACCACCAACCAGATCGACCAGATGATCTACGACTACACCGTCGAGCACGGTGGTACGCCGGCCGACCTCAACTACGAAGGCTACCCCAAGAGCGTATGCACCTCGATCAACGATGTGGTCTGTCACGGTATCCCCTGCGATACAGACGTGCTGCACGAGGGCGACATCATCAACGTGGACTGCTCCACGATTTTGGACGGCTACTTTAGCGACTCGAGCCGCATGTTCTGCATCGGCGAGGTCTCTGCCGAGCGCCAGCGTCTTGTCGACGTCACCCGCGCCAGCGTGGAGGCGGGCCTGGCGGCCGTCAAGCCATGGCTGCCGCTGTCCGTTATGGCCGAGGCCGTACAAAAGACGGTCGAGGACGCCGGCTTTAGCGTGGTGCGCGAGTACGGCGGACACGGCATCGGTAAGGAGTTCCACGAGGACCCGTTTGTGGGCTTTACCACCGAGGCACCCGATGTGGACACCATCATGGCTCCGGGCATGGTCTTTACCATTGAGCCCATGGTCAATGCCGGAGCGCCCGACATCAAGATTAGCAAGGGTGACGGTTGGTGTGTGCGCACCAAGGACGGCAGCGATTCGGCCCAGTGCGAGGTACAGCTCGTGGTGACCGAGGACGGCTACGAGCTGCTGAGCTGGTAGCCGTGGATGCGCCGGATGCTGACGGGCACGCTCGTCTTGCATCCGGCGTTTTTGTTTGAGCGTTTTGCCTGATAAAACCTGCCAAAATAAACCTGTCCCTTTTTGGCAGGTCGAGCGGAGAGGACTGCTTGTGAACATCCTGGTTTTGTTGCCCGTCAACGACCGTCATCGCACAATTCTTGAGTCGAGCGCTCCGGGCGAGGACTTTATCTACACGAGCTCCGACGCCGCCACGCGCGAGCAGGTCGCCGATGCCGACGTGATCCTGGGCAACATCGACCCTGATATGCTTACCGCGTGCAAGCACCTCCGGCTGTTGCAATTGCAGACCGCTGGCTATGACGATTACTTGGCCGCCGGCACCGTGCCGGCCGATGCCAAACTGTCTTGCTCGGTGGGCGCCTATGGCCAGGCAGTAAGCGAGCACATGTTTGCCATGGTGCTGTCTATGATGAAGCGCCTGCCCGGCTACCAGGACCTGCAGCGCGAGCATCGCTGGGAGGATTTGGGGCCGGTTACCTCGCTCAAAAACGCCAACGTGCTGGTGCTGGGCGCAGGCGATATCGGCGGCCATTTTGCCACGCTCTGCCGCAGCATGGGCGCGCACGTCCGCGGCATCAAGCGCCATCCGCTCGTCTACCCCATTGTGTTTGAGGACATGGACGGCATGGACGCCCTGCCCGAGCGCCTGGCCGAGGCCGACATCGTCGCATCCTTTATGCCCAGCACACCCGAGACCCGCGGTCTGGCGAACGCCGAGTTCTTCGCCGCGATGAAGCCAGGCGCCCTCTTTGCCAACGGCGGCCGTGGCGATCTTGTGGTCGCTGACGACTTGGTTGCCGCTCTGGAGTCGGGACGTCTCGCCGGCGCCGCGGT
>CAJMPE010000054.1 GCA_905215275.1 uncultured bacterium
ACCTGCGTGTTTATTAATCACGGCCTGCTGCGCAAGGGCGAGCCCGAGCAGGTTGAAGAAGTCTTTACCAAGCAGTTCGATGTCGATTTCATTCATGTGCATGCCGAAGACCGTTATGCCGAGCTTTTGGCCGGCGTGGTTGAGCCTGAAGAGAAGCGTCGCATTATTGGCACGCAGTTCTGGAAAGAATTCTTCGCTGTGGCTCAGCAGCTCGAGACCGATGGCAAGCCGGTCAAGTATCTGGCGCAGGGCACCATTTATCCCGACGTGGTGGAGAGCGGTTTGGGTGGAGAGTCCACCGTGATTAAGAGCCACCACAACGTGGGCGGCCTGCCCGAGCATGTGGACTTCAAGGAGCTGATCGAGCCTCTGCGCGACCTGTTCAAGGACGAAGTGCGCGCCGCCGGCCGCGAGCTGGGCATCCCCGAGTATCTGGTGAGCCGTCAGCCGTTCCCCGGCCCCGGCCTGGCCATCCGCATCATCGGCGCGGTCGACAAGGAGAAACTTGAGATTCTCAAGAACGCCGACGCCATCGTGCGCGAGGAGCTCGACGCCTACAACCAGCGTCTGTTTGAGCAGACCGGCGAGCGCAACTCCGAGCACAGCTGCTGGCAGTACTTTGCGGTCCTGCCCGACATCAAGTCCGTCGGCGTCATGGGAGACGAGCGCACCTACCAGCGCCCGATCATCCTGCGCGCCGTCGAGTCCAGCGATGCCATGACCGCCGACTGGGCCAAGCTGCCCTACGACGTCCTGGCCCGCATCTCGGGCCGTATCGTAGCCGAAGTTCCCGGCGCCAACCGCGTGTGCTATGACATCACGTCCAAGCCGCCCGCGACGATCGAGTGGGAGTAAGCCGATGGGGCTTTGACTTGCACTTTTGAGTGCCGCACTGTGCCGCTGAGTTTCGTTTCGTACGAGAATCACGGCAAAGCCGCCAGCGACGGCGGTGGGTAAAAACGATCATCGAGTCTCCGTTCCCGCGTTGGGACGGAGACTTTTTCTTTGTCGTTTCACTCACTTTTACCTGCGATTATTTTCATTTAGGAGCTTGCGTGCTATTCAGGAGTGAAAAGACCCGACAGTGGTCTGATATTGAATGCTCCACGCCCCCCCCAGCGTAGGGCAAGAGTAGCCTTTACAAACCCTCTCGATATTAAGTTGACAGCTGAATATAGCTGTTTACCTCGGGGTTATAATCGTCTCAACCATATATTTCCTCTAGATAGGTTGCCCATGATGTTCAACACCGCCGAATCGCTTCTTATTGTCGAGGCCGGAAACACCGGCAAGTTCTCCAAGCTTCTCTACAACATGATTGGAAAGAACGATGACACAGAGGCTGGTCCGACCGGCCACGTCGACGGCAGCGTCGATGCCTCCATCTTCAACGAGGACCAGTTCGCTCAGACCGCCATCTCGTCGAGTCAGAAGGTCGTCTTCATCGGCTGGCCGGAAGGCACCGGAGACTACATCGATGCGATTCGGCTCGACAACCCCGAAGCCATCGACGAGGAAGGCGTCTACATCGGCGTGAGCGGGAACCACGCCTGCATCACGGTGAATACCGAGCCGCCTTCCAAGGAGGACTACTGGAAGTTCCTCGAAAGGGCAAGGGAGCATGGCATGGAGTTCGATGACCTTCTCGCGGCCCTGCGCCCCGGAGAGAAGGCGGCGGAACCCGAAGAAAGCAATGATTCCAATCCCGTGCTTGGTTTTGCCAAAATGGTAGGCAAGACCATCGGGAGGGCTGCCGCCGATGGCGCGAACGGCATCAACCAGGCCGTCGTCCTCCATCAGAAGGCGGGCGAGATCCGCGACCAACGCTACCAGTACGCTGTGAAACGCTTCTATCACGAGAAGCTCAGGAGCTTCGTCGAGGCGTAGGGATGAACGATTTCGACAAGGGGTTCGAGTTCTCCGCGCGCCATGCCGCCGCCGTGCCCGCCGGGATGGATGCTGCGAGCTGGGTGAACAGCGTGGAGGCCGCCATCGAGGAGCTGTACTCCGCGATGAACTCCTACGACCACTACAAAAACAGCAAGGCGGCGCAGGACTCCCTCAAGGGATTCCTGGCGGAGGAATGGGCCTTTGGGACGGCGAACGTCGACGCTGCCGTTAAGAGGGTCGACGCCAAGGGCATCAGGCTCGACTCGCACGACCTCGGGTCTGCGGATGTGGCCTGGGGCGCCGATCAGTACCAGCTCAAGTTCCTGACCGACCCGAAGAGCATCGCGCGCAAGCTCGCGACGACGCTTCGCGATTCGTACAACGGCAGGCCGAAAAGATATGCGGATCTCTCTTTTGACGAGTGGGCCGTCGAGAAGGGCTTCGCGGGCAAAACCCCAGACGACTTGCTCTACGGCGACATGGGCGGCCTGATCCCGTCGGACAAGCTTGAAGCAGCCAAGCAGTACACGCTGATACGCATCGAGCGCGCGAAAGGCCGCGGCTTGGACGAAGAGGTGCAGCGCTGGACGAAGGTGCGCGACAACCTGACGGACCGAATCGAGACACCTGAGGGCGTCGAGGGCAGGCCCGCCACGAACGAGGAGATGCGCCGAAAGGCGATCGACGTCTCGAACAAGAAGAAGCTCGACCCTGCGGACGACGGCATGACCACGTCCCAACTAATCGCTGCGAGCGACATAGTGAAGCAATCGCTCAAGGCCGGCGGCACAGCCGCCGCCCTGAGCGCCGCCCTGAGCGTTGCCCCCGAGATCTACCGCGCCATCGATTACCTGATCGCGGAAGGAGAAATCGACGACGAGCACTTGAAGTCCATCGGGACGGCGGCATGCGCCGGCGCCACCAACGGGTTCGTGTCCGGATCGGCGACCGCGGCAATCACTGCCGCAGCAGCAAAGGGCGCCTTCGGCGAGACGGTAAAGGCCGCCGCAATGGGATCGAGGGGCGCGAACGTCATCGCATCACTCGTCGTGCTAACGATGGAGACGTGCCGAAACTCCTATCTCGTGGCGTCGGGGAGGATCGAGCCCGTCGAGATGGCGAGCAACATGGGCCAATCCGTGTTCTCAACCGTCATGATGCTCGGCGGAGCCGCTGTCGCGACCGCCCTGACAGGCGGGGCGACCCTCCCTGTGCTCATTGGATCCTTCGTCGGCGGAGCGGCGGGAAGCATGGCGTTCAAGCCCGTCTCGTCTTGCGTCATGAAGGTGTGCGTCGATTCCGGCGTCACATTCTTTGGCCTCATCGAGCAAGACTACGAGGTTCCCAAGCACCTGCTTTCGATGCTCGGCATCAAAGGGGCGAGCATTAAAACGGCAAGGGTAAAGACAGCCGCCGTTTCGACGGCGCCCCGACTCTCTGCGCCATCCGTGAAAACGGCGTACCTGCACACCGCAGACGTCGTCTTCTTTGAGCGAGGGCTCGTCGGCGTCAACAAGGTTGCATATTCGTAGGGCGATGCCGGTGCGCATGAAGCGACCTGCGGTTTCGCGAATCAATCGAGCCATTCCTGAACCCGCGAATAAGGGGTTGATTCGCACATCGGACACTTAAGACCTCGCGAACAGAATGCATGCGCTACAATGCAAACCAGTTAGCCTCGGTACGACCGCTGATGCAAGTCGCCGGGGCTCACTTGCCTCAGCAGGCAAGTTGCCCGTACGGAACACGCCGACAATCGGCGGGGGCATGCTGCACCTCGGAATCTCCAGTGCCAGAAACCCACTCGCGTTGCGGGAATCCTTGCATAGCCGGCTTAGATCTGGTATAAGAATTTTGGTGGCTGTTTCAGCTACCTCCAAGTGCCGGGGGCTTATCCCCCGGCTTTTATTCTATCCAGGGGCATATATTGGCGCGAGACCTGAGCATATTCGTCGACGAGAGCGGCGATCGGGGCGGAAAGGCCCGGTACTACCTTTTGACCCTCGTGGTCCACGACCAGTCGGAGGGCATTGCCGACAAGGTCTCCCGATACGAGCAGTCCCTCGCCAGCTCCGACCTCCCGAACATACCGTTCCATTCTGAGCCGCTGCTGAACGGCCACGGGCCGTACGAGGGGATCGACCTGCGGGCGCGCAAGAAGATGCTGTACTCGTTCAACGTTCTGGTTCAGCGCCTTCCCGTCTCCTATAGAACGTTCGTCTACCGCAGAAGCGAGTTCGAGGATCTGGCGAAGCTCACCTCGCGCATGAAGCGCGATATTTCGGGCCTTTTGTTTGATCGCTTAGAATTCTTTCAAAGCTTCGACGAGGTGAAGGTCTATTACGACAACGGTCAGGACATCGTGAAGCAGGCGCTCGACCAGTCGATCGGCTTCGTGCTTTCCAAAGGGGTCGTCGAGCGGCGCAAGACTTCGATGACCGACTACCGTTTCGAGCAAGCAGCGGACTACCTCTGCACCATCGAGCTTGCGGCGGTCAAGTACGCGGCGAAGGAAGACGGCGAGACTTACAACAAGTTCTTCGGCGGCATAGGCACGTTCAAGAAGAACTGGCTCAAGCAAGCGCGCCGCAAGATGATCAAGTAGCGGGATGCTGCCAAGGGGGCTTTCCCGCCCCTGTCCTCTGATCTTCCGAATCACCCTTTTCCAAGCCACTCGCTACGAATCCCTACGGAAACCCGGGAGTGATTAAAAAGGCGACCTGCGGTTTCGCGAATCAATTTAGTCATTCCCGAAATCGCGAATCAGAGGACTGATTCGCCCAAATTGCGCACGAATCAGTCCTCGGGCGGTACGACGCGACACGCATCGACAACACTCGGACTGGATTAGTTATCGAGTGGGAGTAGTAATAGAACATTTGCTCTGTTTTTTCATACGGTTTCGTACGGTTCCGATGGCGACCGATGGGGGCGTTTCGCAACCGCCGCACCTGCAAGCCACATGGTTTCACAATCGGGCAAAAACTCAGAAGGCTCCTCGTGAAAAACGAGGGGCCTTCCGGTTTCCTTCGGCGCGGACGGATCGGGACCCCCGCCGATCTAGAGGCACTCGGTCAGAATCTGGAACACCTCGCTGCGCTCCAGTTTCTTGGCGCAGCCGCCGGTGAGCACGCAGGTGTTCGCAACCTTGTGCAGCGTCTCGTCGGACGCGTCGGAGCCCATCTCGGCGAAGTTCGTGGGAAGCCCCATCTTGCCGATGAACGTCTGCAGGCGGTCGATGCCCTCGAGCGCCACCGTAAGGTCGTCTTTGCCCTTGGCGTCGACGCCCCACACCTCGCTCGCCCAGCGGGCGAACTGCGCGGGCGCCTCGGGGGCCAGGTGGCGGTAGGGCGCAGGGTGGATGACCGCGAGGCCCATTCCGTGGTTGGTGTGGGTGTACGCGCCGTACTGGTGCTGGATCATGTGCGCCTGGAAGTCCGTTGACTTGCCGATCTTGAGCACGCCGTTCTCGGCCATGGCGGAGTCGTATACGAGCTCGCTTCTGGCATCGAGGTTCTGGTCGTCGTCCGCGATGATCCACATGTTGCGGATGACGTTACGCTGGATGGCGAGGTTGATGTCGTCGGTGACATTGCGCCCGCGCGGGCTTCCGAAATAGCTCTCCATGCAGTGCGAGAGCGTGTCGAACGCGCCGCTCATGAACTGCGCGTGCGGTACGGTGAGCGTGAGCGCCGGGTCGAGCGCCGCCCACATGGGCATCGCCCCCAGATAGGCGCCCTTCACGTGTGTCTCCTCGTTGGTGATGACGGCGCCGTTGTTCTGCTCGGCGCCCGTGCCGGAGAGTGTCACGATGCAGCCCATGGGGATGAACGAGCTCGGCATCTTGCCGTCGACGTGCTCGAACGTCTCGATGTCCTCGTCAAGCATCGCCTGCGCGGAGACCACCTTGCAGCAGTCGAAGACCGACCCGCCGCCGACGGAGAGAATGAAGTCGACCTGTTCCTTGCGTGCGAGCGCGGCGCCTTCCTGGCACTTCTCGTAGGTCGGATTGGGCATGATGCCGCCGAAGTCCACCACGCGCTTGCCCGCGCTCGTGAGCTTATCGACCACGTGGCCGTAGACGCCGGTTCGTTTGACCGAGCCTCCGCCGTAGGCGAGCATCACTGTCTTGCCCATGGCACCCATCTCGGCGTCGAGTGCCTGGTCCATGGCCCCCTCGCCGAAGTAGTTCCTGACCGGGTAGTCGTACGTGAATGAGTTCATGGCAATTCCTCCTAGTAAGTTATCAGTGCGGTCTGACCGCTCGTCTACACGTTGCGCACGAGCCCGGACATCCATTCGATGGTGGCGGGGTCGTGGTGGTCGAAGAACGCGCTGTGCCCGGTGTCGAGCGCGGCGATGGCGACCATCTCGTCGTCGCCCAGCGCGAAGTCGAAGACGTCGAAGTTCTGCTCCATGCGATCGCGGTGCGTGCTCTTAGGGATACAGACCACACCGCGCTGCAGCAGCCAGCACAACACGACCTGGGCGACCGTCTTGCCGTGCGCCTCGCCGATGCGAGCGAGAACCTCGTTGCGGAAGAGGTCGTTTCTGCCCTCCGCAAAGGGCGCCCAGCCCTCCATGGCTACCTCCTTGCCGGCCATGTACTCCTGCGCCTCGCGCTGCTGGAAGAACACGTTGCATTCGACTTGGTTCACGGCGGGGGCGATGCGGTTGAACGAGATGAGGTTTGCGAGGTGATCGGGGTAGAAGTTAGCTGTGCCTATGGCGCGGATAACGCCCTGCTCGTAGAGCTCCTCCATGGCGCGCCACGCGCCGAAGACGTCGCCGAACGGCTGGTGGATGAGGTAGAGGTCGACGTAGTCGAGCCCCAGGCGCTGGAGCGTGGCGTCCACCGCCGGCATGCCCGCGTCGTAGACGCTCGGCCAGAGCTTGGTGGAGATGAAGATCTTGTCGCGCGCGATGCCGCTCTTGGCGATGGCACGGCCCACGGCGCGCTCGTTCATGTAGGCGTTGGCGGTGTCGATGTGCTCGTAGCCAGCCGCGAGCGCGGCGGTTGCGGCCGTCTCGGCCTCGGCCGGGGTCATGAGGAAGGTGCCCAAACCCTCGATGGGCATCTCTACGTCGTTGTTGAGCTTCAGATACTCCATGGTCTCCTCCTTAATGGTGACTTTTCGAATACAAGGCTACGGCGTTTACTGACGTGCGAGAAGTTCACGTTGGAATGATGGATATAACCATGGGGTATATACGGCACATAATGCGTGACAGGAGGATCGATGTACAACCCACAGCTTGACACTTTCATCCGCGTGGCGGAGGCGGGCAGCTTCTCCAAGGCGGCACAAGAGTCCTTCATCACGCCCACGGCCGTCATCAAGCAGATGAACCTGCTGGAGTCGCGGCTAGGCCTTACGCTGTTCCACCGATCGCATCAGGGGCTTTCGCTTACGCGAGCAGGCAGGTCGCTGCTCGCCGACGCCCGCCATATCGTGCAGTACTCTCAAGAATCAATCGCACGCGCCCGCGTCGCCGAGCGTGGAGAGAAGCGCATCATCCGCGTGGGAGTGTCGCTCATGACACCCAGCACGCCGCTCACGAAGCTGTGGCCAAAGGTGAAGGAACGTTGCCCTGGCATGAGCCTTCAGGTGGTCACGTTTGAAAACACACCCTCGGCGGCGCGCGGTTTGGCGAACCTCGGGCAAGACATGGATATCGTGGTGGGGATTTTCGACGATGCCTTTCTTAAAGAGCGCGGGTGCCTGGGCCTCGAGCTTTCGCGCGAGCCGCTCGGGTGCGCCGTTCCCGTCGACAGCGAACTCGCCAAACGCGACATCGTCACATTCGACGACCTCCACAATCACAGTCTTATGCTTATACGCCGGGGCTGGAACGCCGAAATCGACCGCGTGCGCGACGAGATACTCTTGCATCATCCTCAAATCGCGCTCGTAGACTTCCCGCAATATCGGGCGGAGGTGTTCAATCGCGGCGCGAACGAGGACCTCGCGCTTGCGACGCTGCCGTTGTGGGCCAACGTCCACCCCATGCTCAAAACCGTCCCTACCGATTGGGACTGTCTCGTGTCTTACGGGCTGCTTCATTCGTCGCACCCCGCAGACCATGTGTGGGAGTTCCTCGATGCGGTGTCTGCCGTGCTCGAGGCAGAGCATCGATAGGCAATCGCGAACAGATGCGCTTATGTCTATGGGAATAACGGGAACTGGCTTCTGAGCTTGCGTTTTGATACCGTCGAGTACCGCCTGATGCTGTTTCGGCGTCGCCATAGAGCAAGGTCCCTTGAGCATCGGACGGCATTATTGAGCGTGGGCGTTACGTAGGTATCTTTGATCTCTTCCGGCAAATCGTCGGGGATCAGCGCCTTCAGTCTATTCTCGTTGCCATCCTGAATCGCCTGGTCGTAGTACCAGCATTTGAACCTCTGGTGCTCATCGCCGGCTACTTAAGTGCTTTCGCCGCCTCGCGGGCGCGCCGCTTGGGGTTCTTCGCGGGCTTGCTTGCCTCAGCCGGCTTGCCACCGAAGAACGAGAGCTTCTCCCATTTGCCGACAACGAATTGCAGAATCTCCTCATCGGACGGCTCCGCGCCGAAGACGATGCGGGCGACGCCGTACCTTCCGCCCCCGACATGCTCCGCCAGCCCGACCCAGAATTGGCCGTCGTGATATACGGTCAGGGTGGACGACACGCTGATCTGCATGGCTGGTTCCTCCTTTATGTAGACGACCATGCAGAGAAGGGACAACCAAGGAGGCAGGTTACTGATGCGGACTCCCGCACGCCCACGACTACCCGATGTAGACTGTGTTTTCATCTCTGGTGCCCGCATTGTAGAACGCGCGGACGCGCCCTTCATCGCTGCCGACATGACGTGGCTGGGGCTTACCCCTCCGACGCGTCTTTGCGCATATTCCCACTCGGTTTCGAAACTTCAAAAAAAATCAAGTTTCGAAACCGAGTGGGAATAATTCCGTTTAAAAGAGCATTAGTTGTTAAAAGTGCCCTGTGGTATCACGGGGCACTTCTCTTTTTTTGTATCGTATCGGTTTTCTGCAGCAAGTCGTCTGAGCTCATGGTTGCTGTGAGCTCAGACAACGCTGGATATCGGGGCATCAATTTTTCAGGGGTGTCCCTTTATGAGCAATTATTCGCGTAGCTAGCCTTGATATTAAGTTTAAATTCAGCAAAGATTACATTGACGTTCGGTACCCATTTAATAACCAGTTGAGCTTCTTGGTACCCATAGGGGCATTTGACCTGGTGCTTTCGTTATTCTTACCGAAGCAGTTCCGATGGGTAGTTTTATGGATCACATAATCGGAGGGCTTGCCGGAATCTGCCACATTATCTTAACAATTGGGCTTGCCTTCCTGTTCCATGCCTTCATTGAACCAGCAGAAAACAACTAACGAGGAGGAACTTATGATTGGACAGATCTACCATGTGGGATTGACGGTCAGCGACCTGGGCCGTTCCGTGGCGTTTTATCGGGATGTGCTGGGCCTTCAGTATCAGGGGGAGCTCCTGATGGAGGGAAAAGAGACGGAGGCAATGTTCCGGCGAGAAAACTGCAAGGCACGGGTTGCTTATCTGAACGGCTCGGATCAGCTGCATATGCCGCCGGTGGAACTGATCCAGTTTGTGGAGGATGAAATTCACCGCAAGCCCATGGATCTTTTCACAACTTCCATATCAGAACTTTGCTTCTATGCAGAGGATGCAGATGCGGTCTATCAAAAACTGGCGGAGCAGGGTGTGGAGTGTTTCTCCGCTCCCCAGGAATTTGATTTTCGGCAGGATGGCTTTGGTCGGAGCAAAGCCTTCTACTTTCGGGATCCAGATGGAATCATATTAGAAATCATGGAGCCGCTGGACAAGTGATCTTTTGCCCCAGCGGATGTAGCGGTCGATCCATTTCGCCAACAGGCCCTTTCTGCCCGGATACCCCAGGGCTCGCTGGATGGCTGTCATGCGCTTCCCATTTCGCTAAACAAGCGTCAAAGAGGATTATCGATCGTTTCGGCATCGCCACTGAACTGCGCTATCAGCAAAGTGGCAGGAATAAAGGGCTCCGAATCTTCTGGTTCGGCGGCCTTCTTTTTTCATTGCTACCCGAAAAAGAACTCCTTGACGAACTCCCTTGAGCATCGGACGGCACTATCGAGCGTGAGCGTTTTCGTAGGCCTCTTTGATTCCTTCTGGCAAGCCGTCGGGAATCAGTGCCTTCAGCTCAGCCTCGCTGTTGCCCTGATTCAGCTGCCCGTAGTACCAGCATTTGAACTTCAACATGTCCAGCGCGCGGTTCATGCTCTCGATCTCCGACTCCATATGGGCCTTACGCTCCTCGAACATGGCCTTGCGCTGGGGGTAAGTGGACGGGCCCTCCGCACACCATTCCATGAACAGACGGATGTCCTTGATCTCCATCCCCGCTTTCTTCAGGCATTCGATGACTCGAAGCGCCTCGAGTTCCGTGTCGCCGAATCGACGAATGCCGGACGTCCGCTCCAGCCCCGGGAACAATCCCTGCTTGTCGTAATACCGCAGCGTTGAGGCGGGCAAGCCGAACATTTCCGCCACCTGTCCGATTGTGTACATGGCCCCTCCGAATAAATCTCGAATTCACTCCTTGACCTAAAGTCAGGTTTAGGTATTACCTTCATTCTCGTCAATATAAATCGGTAGCGCAAGGGGTGGTCCGTAATGGGCAAAACGGTTTTCGCTGGCGGCGTGAGCGGTGTGGGCGATATCGCCGGGCATCCCGCTCTGGAACGGGCGCGACGAATGGGCATGGAAATCTTGGCGGGCTACTTAGCCGCGCGGAGACGGATTCGTGTCCAGAACCATCGATAGGAGGAAATCGATCATGGCAATTAAACAGACGGCGGGCAGAGACGCCCTGGGGGATTTTGCCCCCAAATTTGCACAGCTCAATGACGATGTGCTGTTCGGCGAGGTATGGAGCCGAGAAGACAGGCTTTCCCTTCGAGACCGCAGCGTGGTGACGGTGGTTGCCTTGATGGCACAGGGGCTGACGGACTCTTCGTTCCAATATCATCTGATGTCCGCAAAGAACAACGGCGTGACCAGGGCGGAGATAGCGGAAATCCTTACGCACGCGGCGTTTTACGCAGGCTGGCCCAAGGCATGGGCGGCCTTTCGCATGGCGAAGGAGGTCTGGGCGGATAGCGATGTCGCCGACGCAAGAACCAAGCATCAAAACGAGATGGCCTTTCCCATCGGTGCCCCCAACGACGCATTTGCGAAGTACTTTATCGGGCAAAGCTACCTCGCGCCCCTTTCCACCGAGCAGGTCGGTATTTACAACGTTACGTTTGAGCCCGGCTGCCGCAACAATTGGCACACCCATCACGCCAAAAGCGGTGGCGGACAGATCCTCGTCTGCGTGGCTGGTCGAGGGTTTTACCAGGAATGCGGAAAAT
>CAJMPE010000055.1 GCA_905215275.1 uncultured bacterium
GGGAGGTGTTCGGATAAAGTCGATAATCAAGGTTTGGCGCCTTGCCCATCTTGGGTGAGGCGCTTTTTTATTGCCGGCTCAGCCCCGGGTATAAAATGAAATCCGACTGCTGTTTCGATGAAGGGAGGCGCGTGCCCGGACACATCAAGCGAGCCGCCATCGTCTCGTTTACGCTCATACTCCTTGTTGCCGTCTGTGCGGGCGTCCTGACGTATACCGTTCGAAGCAGTTCTTCCTCCCCGAATGAAGCCGGCAAAGACCTCCCGGTACTCAAAATCGGCGTTACGGATAACGACCCCTATGTGTATGTCGATACCACGGGCGATTACGCCGGTATCGATATCGACATCGCCCGCGAGGCCTGCAAGCGCGCGGGGATCAAGCCGCAATTTATCGACATATCTTGGAATGACCGTGATCGCCTACTCAAAAACGGCGATATCGATTGCCTGTGGTGCGACTATTCCCCCTGTTATCGCGAGGATAAGTATTACTGGACTGAGCCGTATTTGACCCTGACGGTTTCGGTCGCCGCCAAGAAAACGAGTGGCATCAAGTCCTTGGCGCATCTCGATGGAAGCAAGACCATTGCGGTGATTGCGGGCTCGGTGAGCGAACGCCGATTGCTCGCAGGGGATCTGGATATCTCGCCGGACGTGCAAATCAAATCGTATGGTTCTGCCGAACTCTGCAAAGCCGCCCTCGCCAAAGGGTATGTCGACTGTTGGATGGCGGACGTTCAGTCGCTTGATCGACTCGTTGCCCAGTATCCTGGCGTTTATCGTGTGTTCGCCGACAACGTTATGACGGTTGACCTGGGCGTCGCGTTTGATGATAGCTATGAGGGGGAGTACGTCAAAAACCTCAATACCGCGCTGTACGATATGGATCGAGACGGCACGATAGAGCGCATTGTGGATAATTACAAGGCAGGAGCGACGACAGGCGGGCAAGGAGCGGAATCATGACAAATGACGAGCGCCGCTTTCGCCGAAAGAGTTTAGCCGCAGTGGTCATCGGCATCGTGGCCAGCGTTGCCCTACTGAGTCTGCTCTATATAGTCGGCACGCATCGCTGCCTTGATAAAACGCTTGGGTTCGGCCAGGAAACCATGGTGTTTTTAAAAAATGCCTGCGAAAAATATGACCGATATGAACAGGGAAGAAAAACCGAGGCGACGCACAATTTGGATGCGGCGCTCGAGTCGTTTGCGACGTTCTTGCCGCCTGATCGATTTGAAGTCAACGACGATCTGGTCGAGGAATATGTCCATACCGAGAGCCTTTCGGGAATGTTGGTCATGGACGCCGATGGTCATATGGTCGCCCATTACGATATCGACGGCCGCGATCCACTCATGCTGTGGCGAGAGGAGCTGGCCTGTTCGTCGGTCGCATCCATGTATCGAGGGTCCAAAGTGTCCTACTCGACTGTCGTTGAGCGTCGCGGTGTCGACTTTGCCGTGAGTGCCGTTCCATACGGTGATGGGGTGGCGTTGGGATATCGATCCCTTGCAGCTGAGCCCGCCGATGACTATTCGTACACGATCGCCGACGTCCTTGTGAACAACACGTTCCATCAGAGTCCAACGGTGCTTGTGATGCGCGATGCGCAAATCATTTCCTCAAACGATTCGACCGTCGATATAACCCTTGCCCGGCTTCTTGCCGATAGCGGAATTGACTGGAAAGACGAGGGCATAACGCGTATCGAATATCGGGGGACTACCTTATATGCCGTGCGTGCGGCATATAAGGACTACCGCCTGTTTGCGCTGTATCCCAAATCCGAGGTCATGTCTGACAGGATTTCATTTGTCGCCGTCGGCGTCTTGGCATGCCTTGCGTTTTGGGTCGTGGTACTGTTGGCTCGAAATATCGTTGACCACCGCAATTTGGTCGAAAAGGATAAACAGCTCGGCATTATCAATGCCATAAGCGCCGTCTACGATTCGACCTTCCTTTTGCATCTCGACACCCTCGAGATCGAGGGAATCAATATGTCGCCAGCGATAGCGAAGATATTTGCCGAGCACAACGAGGCATATGACTTTATGGACACGGTCTGCCGGGATATCGTGAGCCCCGAAAGCCGCGAAGCGGTTGTGGGACTCGTAGATATAAGTACGCTTCGAGAACGTATGGAGGGCGTGCCGTACTTGACTGCGGAGGTGCGAGATTGCCGGGGTGCTTGGTACTCGCTGCAGGTTGTTCCCCAACACCGTGATGAGCAAGGGCGGCTGGAATCGGTTGTCGTGGCGACGCTCAACATCTCGATGGCCAAGCATGCCGAGGAGCTGTCATACCAAGATAAACTGACGGGGCTTCGCAACCGCAACTATCTTGAATCGCGTGGAGATAGCCTGGTAAACGAGGACTTGCCAGTGAGCGTGATTATGGTGGACTGTAATTATCTCAAGCGGACCAACGACATTTATGGTCACGAGATGGGGGACGAACTGCTGCGACGGACGGCGTCCGTGCTGCGGCGGGTGGCTGGTGCGGATTACCTGCCGATGCGCGTTGGCGGCGACGAGTTTTTGCTGGTTTGCCCCCATACTGACAACGAGTCTGCGCTCGGGCTGGAACAGGATCTTCGTCTCGGTCTTGCCGCGGTAAGCGATGAGACCCTGACGGTCAGCGCATCGATTGGCGTGGCGACCGTCGAGACGGCTGGAAATACGCTGGCCGATGTATATCGCGTCGCCGACCACAATATGTATCGTGAGAAGCGCATGGTCCACGTACAGGGTGCGGACTGCTAATCTTGCCCCCACCAGTCCAAGCATCGTAGGATGTTGAATCGGTGCTTGCGATAATAAGTCGGTCCAGGCGGGGATAATAGACGTCTGAAATTTCTTTCTGAGAGGGGATCTCAATGATTAGTTTTGACTACAAGCCTCAGGGTGTATGCTCTCGCAATATTCACCTCAATCTCTCTGACGATGGCAGCAAGGTGCTGGGCGTCGAGTTTACTGGCGGCTGCGATGGCAACCTCAAGGCCATCTCCAGGCTGGTCGAGGGCGCTCCCGCCGATCGCGTAATCGAGGTTCTCGCCGGTAATACCTGCGGTATGAAAAAGACCTCTTGCGCCGATCAGCTCACGCGCGCTATCGAGGCCGCTCGCGCAGAGATCGCCTAATGAGCATCGCTGATCGCTTTAAGAATGGAATAACGCGTCGAGGTTTTGTGCTGGGTGGCGCCGCTACCGGTGCTGCTGCCGTACTGGCCGGTTGCTCGAAAAAAACGGGCACGAGTGATGACGCCGCTGGCGAGCCGCAGGTTATCAAGGACGATTCGAAGATTGTCTCGATCACTGATGAGTACGAGGCTGTCGATATCGATCTTGAGCCCGCAGCCTCGTGGACGCTGCCGCTGGGCACGCTGCTGTACTACTGCGATGGCGACTACGCTGCCGCGATGATGGCGCCTGCTTCTGCCCTGCATGCCAATACGCTTGGTGTGCTCAACCTAGGCGATGGCTCGCTTACTACACTTATCGAGGATCCCATTGAGGGAACCGGTTATGCGTTTTACGACGTTCGCGCGGGTGATGGCGTGTTCGCGTGGGTCGAGATGAACTTTGCCAATGCGTCCTGGAAACTCTATGCGCAAAACCTTGCAGGCTCCTCCCTTACCGGCAACGCTGTCGAGCTCGACCGCGGTGGCGAAAACTACGATCCGCCGCTCTTCACAGCGTATGGTTCGTCGGTCATCTGGTATAAGATGCCTTCGTCCGGCGGCACCAAGACGAGTAACGATTCGTACTGCTACCGTCAGTCGCCCAGCGAGTCCAAGCCTGAGACTATTTGGAAGTCGACGGGCCGTTTCGCATCCGCCCCGCGTGTGAGCGACGGCATCCTGACCATCTCGCCCCGCGTGCACAATGATGAGGGCGTCTATTACGGTATGACGGCGATCGACCTGACTGACGGCAACAACACGAAGCGAGCTCAGCTGGTGCTGCCTTCGTCGGTTTCGCCTTTCGAGGCCGTGTATATGGGCGACACCTTCGTGTTCTCCATCGAGGCGACGTATAGCGGTGTGGGTAGCCTGGGCAATATGGGCACCTATATCGGTAGCGAGGGCGGGCCGTACCTCTTCCTTTCGCGTGAGCCGCTCGCGTGCGCCGCGGGAAGGAAAAATAAATACCTGGTTAAAGTTCAGGCGTCGCATTTTTTGATTGACACTTCGGCTAAGACCTACGGCTCGCTTCTGTCGCCCGACCGAGCCCTGGAGTATGGCGATTATCCTGCTACGGCGGGTAAATCGAACTCGTTCTTAACGTACGCAACGGTGCGTAACAGTCAGGGGATTCCCGAGACGGTTACCGCTCGCTTGTTCTCTCTTTAGTCTCCGAGGGGTTAAAAAGGCGTCGACAGGGGAATAAGCGCGTTGTGACTATGAGTACCGCCCGCCGAGCTGTCGCACCCATGCGATACCCGGTGGGCTCAGGTGCGTTAAAATGAGCTTGTTCTTAGCTAATTGAGACAGGGGGGCCGTGTTATGGCTTCAGATGCAAAAAAGATTCTGCTGGTCGAGGATGAGAAGGCAATCCGTGACGCTGTCGCTGCCTATCTCGAGCGCGAGGGCTATTGGGTTGTGGGCGTGGGCGACGGCCAGTCCGCTATCGAGGAGTTCGAGAAGCATCAGTTCGACCTGGTCGTGCTCGACCTCATGCTCCCTAAGATTCCCGGCGAGCGCGTTTGCCGCACCATTCGCGACACCTCGGATGTCCCCATCATTATGCTGACGGCCAAGGGCGAGATTGAGGATCGTATTATCGGCCTCGAGCTCGGTGCCGACGACTACCTGATCAAGCCGTTCTCGCCGCGCGAGCTTGTCGCGCGCGTGCGCGCCTTGTTCCGCCGTGCCCACCAGGCCGATGAGCCGGCCGTCGAGGTGCTCGACTTTGGCGATTTGGTCATTGACATCTCGGGCCACAAGATTTTGGTCGAGGGCAAGGAGGTCGACCTGACGGCTTCCGAGTTCAAGCTGCTCACCACGCTTGCTCGTCACCCCGGCCGCGTCTACAACCGCATGGAGCTGGTCGAGAAGGTGCTCGGCTACGACTTTGAGGGTTACGAGCGCACCATCGACAGCCACGTGAAGAACCTTCGCGCCAAGCTGGGCGACGACCCCAAGAAGCCCAAGTGGCTCTACACCGTCCACGGTGTCGGCTACCGCTTCGAGGCTCCGACCAAGACCGATAAGTCGGACGAGAAATAAAGGAAATCACATATGACACCTGCGCGCTTTGAAATCGGGCAAAAGCATAAGCAGGAGAACGAGGCGGGTTCCAAGGCTAGTTGGAACACGCCTCGTTCCGATTCACGGCCAACGATGAGCTATCCCTCGCGCATGGCCCTGGCTTTTGCCCTGACATCGCTCATGACGGTATTGGTGCTGGTGGGCGTAGTCTCCGTTGTATGGGGCACGGTTTTTACGGATTACACGCGCTCCAATATTGTCGAAATCGCCAATTCCGCTGCCGAAAAGTTGGCAACGTCATATGAGGAAAACGGTTCTTGGACTGCGGGGGAGCTGCGTACGGTCGCGACATCGAGTTTGGTGTCCGACGATCTTGGTATGCAGGTCGTCAATAAAAAGGGCGTCATCGTCTACGACGACTCGTGGCCCTCGGCAAGCGCTACTGCCGATGTACGCGAAAATCAGGCGACGACCGACGATGCGAGCGGAAAGAGGGCATCGCACAGCCCAGTCTCGTCTGCTCCCACCGATTCCAATAGTGTTGCCAACGTTGAGATCGTGACGTCCTCCGGCGAGCACGTGGGTCAGGTCAAATTGTGGGCGGTTGGCTCCGATGCCCTGCTCACCAGGGCAGACTCGGCATTCAGAGAGAAGACCTTTAACGCCATGGCCCTTGCCGCGGTTGTGGCCGTCTGCATCTCGGTCGTTATCGGAGCGCTCATGTCGCGCATGCTCACCAAGCCGATTCATCGTATCACCAGCACCGCCAAGCAGATTCGCGATGGAGACCTGTCCGCTCGTACGGGCTTGCGCGGCGATGATGAGATCGATCAGCTGGGAGAGACCTTCGACGAGATGGCCACCTCACTCGAAAAGGATATGAAGCACGAGAAGCGCCTGACCTCTGATGTTGCCCACGAGCTGCGCACGCCGCTCATGGCCATGCTTGCAACGGTCGAGGCCATGCAAGACGGTGTGTATCCCACCGATGACGAACACCTGGAAACGGTCGCATCCGAGACGCGTCGTCTGGCCCGTCTGGTGCAGCAGATGCTCGACCTGTCGCGCATGGAAAACAGTACCGCGCCGCTCAACCTGGAGCCGGTGGATATGGTGCCGTTTGTGCGTTCGATTGTGAATGGCCAGGAGCGCCTGTTTGCCGACCGTGACCTGCGTTTGCGCTTTGCAGATGAGACGCAGGGCCACGATGACGTGGTCGAGGCAGATCCCGACATGATCACGCAATGCGTTATCAACCTCATGAGCAACGCCATGCGTTACACCCCCGAGGGGGGTTGGGTCGTGGTTTCGGTGCTCAGCGACCGCAAGCACGTCGATATCGCGGTTTCGGATACGGGCATCGGTATCGCCAAGGATGATTTGTCGCGCATCTTCGGTCGTTTTTGGCGTGCCGACGCCAGTCGCGCCCGCGAGGCGGGTGGTCTGGGCGTGGGCCTCGCCGTGACCAAGCAGATTGTCGAGCGTCATCACGGCTACATATCCGTGGAGTCGGAGCTTGGAAAGGGTACGACTTTTACGATTCATCTGCCTCGCGAGCACACGGCGGACGCGGCATCTACTACAATGGAGCACTAGCTTTTCGCTATTCGGTGAAGGAGGGGGTTTCGTCCCTGCCGCTCCGAGTTTGCGAAAACGTGCGGGAAAGAACCCGCATTACTGTCGTATTTTGGTAAGGAGTGACTCACGTGACAACGATGGAGCGTCGTCCGGATTCCCGTGGCAAGGTTCGTGATATCTATGATGCCGGTGAAAACCTGCTGATGGTCGCCACCGACCGCATTTCTGCGTTCGACTTCATTCTCCCCGACGAGATTCCGTTTAAGGGAGAGGTGCTCAACCGCATCTCGGCATTCTGGTTTGATAAGTTTGCCGACATCGTTCCCAACCACCTCGTCTCCATCGACCCGGCGGATTTCCCCGAGGAGTTTGCCGAGTATCGTGACTACCTCGCAGGCCGCGCCATGCTGGTCAAGAAGGCCCAGACGATTCCTATCGAGTGCATCGTCCGCGGCTATCTGACCGGTTCGGGCAAGAAGACCTATGACGAGAACGGCACCGTCTGCGGCATTCAGCTGCCCGAGGGTCTGACCGAGGCCTCCAAGCTTCCCGAGCCGCTGTTCACGCCGTCCACGAAGGCCGAGATCGGCGACCACGACGAGAACATTTCGTTCGAGCGTTGCTGCGAGATCGTGGGTGAGGATATCGCAGCGCAGATTCGCGACCTGTCCCTCAAGATTTACAAGGCTGCCGCCGAGTATGCAGCGACCCGTGGCATCATCATTGCCGACACCAAGTTCGAGTTCGGTGTCATCGATGGCAAGGTTACGCTGATCGACGAGTGCCTCACGCCCGACTCCAGCCGTTTCTGGCCTGCTGCCAGCTACGAGGAGGGCAAGATCCAGCCCAGCTACGACAAACAATTCGTCCGCAATTGGCTCAAAGCCAACTGGGATATGACGGGGGAGACCCCGCACCTGCCCGCCGAGGTCATCGATGGCACATCCGAGCGCTATCGCGAGGCCTTCCAGATCATCACGGGCTCCCAGTTCACAAGCATGAAGGAGAACGCATAAGTGAGTACCCGTAGCGCCACGAACAAGCGCACGCAATCCCACGAAGTTACCGGGGTTGCGCGCAAGTCCGCCGCATCTGCTAAACCCGCCCGCCAGGCAGCGAGCTCCGTTCGCGTCGTGCCGGCATCATCCAAGGCGCGCCGCAAGGAGCTCGAGAAGGGCGAAAACCTGGAAGGTCTTTCCAAGGAGGAAAAGCGCGCCCGCAAGGCCAAACAGCGCGCCCGCGAGGATCGCATCTACACGGTGTCGAATATCCTCCTCAAGCAGGATGAGGACTACACCAAGCGCCGTCGTATCTGGTGGGCCGTGCTCGCCATCGGCATGGTGCTCGTCGTGGCAATTTGGGCTTCGCTCTACTTCGCTCCCGGTGGCACGGTGTCCAGTCCCGTCCAGATGGTCGGCATCGTTTTGTCCTATGTCATCATTCTGGGTGACTTTATCTACGACTTCGTTCATATTCGTCCCCTGCGCAACATGTACCGCACGCAGGCCGAGGGCATGTCCGAGAACAAGCTCAACGCTCTTATCGAGCGCTCGGCTGCCGAGGAGGACAAGAAGGACTCCAAGAAGAAGTAGCGTTTGTATCCATACATATCGCTAAGATATAAGGCGCGTCGTTTTTGCGGCGCGCCTTTTTACTGTTCTATAGATAGATGGAGTGGCACATGATTCGAGCTGCCCTGACGGTCGAAGAGGCCCTGGAGGGTATGAAGTCCCTGGAGCCCAAGATTAAAAACTATGCGCGTCTGGTTGTCCGCAAGGGCGTAAACGTCAAGCCCGGCCAGGAGGTCGTCGTTCAGTCTCCGGTCGAGTGCGTGCCCTTTGCCCGCGTGGTGGTCGCGGAGGCTTATGCCGCCGGCGCTGGCCACGTGACGGTTATTTGGGCTGACGATGCCGTGACAAGGCTTACGTACGAGCATGTCGATAAAACCTATTTTGAGCAGACGCCCGAGTGGAAGCGCCTGCAGCTGGATTCCCTGGCCCAGGACGGTGCCTGCTTTATCTTTATTGAGGGTGCGGATCCTGCAGCCCTTAAGGGCATCGATCCAGCCAAGCCGGCCGCGGCATCCAAGGCGAGGAATACGCAGTGCAAAGTTTTCCGCCGTGGACTGGATTACAACATCAATCCGTGGTGCATCGCCGGCGCTCCGGTCGTGGCTTGGGCGCGCGAGGTGTTCCCGGGAGACGCCGATGAGGTTGCAATCTATAAGCTGTGGAATGCGATTCTGCACACCGCTCGTGCCGATGGCCAGGACCCGGAGAGCGACTGGGAGCTTCATGACGCGGCGTTCGAAAAGAACTTACGCTTCCTGAACGACAATCGTTTTGACCGGCTGCATTACACCTCAGCAAATGGTACCGATCTGACGATTGGCATGACGAAGGGTCACGAGTGGGCCGGTGGCAAGGGCAAGACGCCCGATGGGCACCCCTTCTTCCCCAACATTCCCACCGAGGAAGTCTTCACTTCGCCCGATCGCATGCGCGCCGACGGTATCGTGTACTCGGCCATGCCGCTCATCCACCACGGCAATAAAGTCGACGATTTTTGGATTAAGTTCGAGGGCGGCCGCGTGGTGGACTACGACGCCCGCGTGGGCAAGGCAACGCTCGCAAGTATCATCGATACTGACGAGGGCGCTGCTCACCTGGGAGAGGTCGCGCTCATTTCCAAGAACACTCCGATCCGCGAAAGCGGCGTTCTGTTCTATGACACGCTCTATGACGAGAACGCTAGCTGCCATCTTGCGCTAGGTGTCGGTTTCCCCGAATGCATCGAGGGTGGGTACGACATGTCCAAGGAGGAGCTCCTGGAGCATGGCGTTAACGTCTCGAGCACGCACGTCGATTTTATGATCGGCACGGACGACATCGATATTACGGGCATTACGCCTGATGGACGTGAAGTTGTGATTTTCCAGAACGGCCAATGGAGTTGGGAATAGTCCCAGACCGTGGTACAATGCCACCCGCGGGCCGTTAGCTCAGCTGGCAGAGCAGGGGACTTTTAATCCCAAGGTCCAGGGTTCGAACCCCTGACGGCCCACCCAAAGATTGTTGAGACGGCCAACTTCGGTTGGCCGTCTTTTTTGTTGCCGGTGTACGGGTTCGAACCCGAACTTCTCTAAATATAAGAACGCTTGGCGAACAAAACCTGCCTTTTACCGACGAGAAGCAAATAGCTGATGCTTTTGGAGTAAAGTGGCGCACCAGAGATGACCGATGCCTTAACACCTATAAACCAGCTGGTCATCGCCAATATCAGAAGCTGTTGCTTCGAATACGGCCTCAGTGAAGCAACTGAGGGTTCTATTCATTTGTGAACAAAATATGGAGTGCGCGATTCCCGCCCGCGGGGGCCCTCCGGTCTGGCAATATATCTCCTTGCCGCGCGGCCCGGTCGAACCGGATCAGCCGCAGAGCGTGCACCTTGAGAACCGGATACTGCGAGGATGGACACTTCAAGTGTCGCATCCGGGCAGACATCGAACCATTTGAAATGGTCTAACTTGGATTTGTTTTTCGCAAGGCCGCCGAGAGGCGGCCCCGAGAAATTCCTTTTCCTATCTAATAGAACCATATGAATCGAACGGAACCGATCAGCGATGAACTGAGAGGACCGGACGGGCTCGAAGCCCATATATTTTGGACGGAGAGTTCGATCCTGGCTCAGGATGAACGCTGGCGGCGCGCCTAACACATGCAAGTCGAACGGCACCTGCCCTCGGGCAGAAGCGAGTGGCGAACGGCTGAGTAACACGTGGAGAACCTGCCCCCTCCCCCGGGATAGCCGCCCGAAAGGACGGGTAATACCGGATACCCCGGGGTGCCGCATGGCACCCCGGCTAAAGCCCCGACGGGAGGGGATGGCTCCGCGGCCCATCAGGTAGACGGCGGGGTGACGGCCCACCGTGCCGACAACGGGTAGCCGGGTTGAGAGACCGACCGGCCAGATTGGGACTGAGACACGGCCCAGACTCCTACGGGAGGCAGCAGTGGGGAATCTTGCGCAATGGGGGGAACCCTGACGCAGCGACGCCGCGTGCGGGACGGAGGCCTTCGGGTCGTAAACCGCTTTCAGCAGGGAAGAGTCAAGACTGTACCTGCAGAAGAAGCCCCGGCTAACTACGTGCCAGCAGCCGCGGTAATACGTAGGGGGC
>CAJMPE010000056.1 GCA_905215275.1 uncultured bacterium
CAAAGGAAAGCACTTAATGTGCTTTCCGTCTTGCGCAGGACTGTAGAGCAGGAAAGTTCATATGCGCCGCCCGGCTCCCGCCGCTCTCGGGGGCATCTCTCAAGCAAAAACTGTCGTTGGGTAAAGTCCGAGGTTAGTGGCGTTTTATACCGAGAAATTCAAAAAAGTTGAAAATTCATTACATATTTGCGTTGACTTTAGGTAACTAAAGTTTCATACTCCTTTTCAACCACTGGGGGATGTGAACACGCACGGATCGTTCACATCATGATTGAAGAGGATTTCTTAGGCATGTTCACACATCAGCTAAACATTATCAGCGTAGTAATTATCTGATGCGGGTTAGCACATACAGCTAGCCCGTACGATAACGGGCGGCTGATGAAGATGAGGGCCGTCGAGCGCAACCGACGGCCCTCATTTTTTATGTCTGAGTAGTTCTTTTTAGAGGAGGAAATGTAATGAACGGAGTTTTGCTCATGGTTGTGGCTGCGGCGGTGCTCGCCTGCGGCTATCTGGGCTACGGCCGCTGGTTGGCCAACAAGTGGGGCGTTGACAAAGAGGCCCTCACGCCGGCCAAGCGCATGAAGGACGGCAAGAGCTTCTCGCCCGTCTCCGCCTTCACCGCTTTCTCGCACCAGTTCAGCTCGATCTGCGGTGCCGGCCCTGTTACGGGTACGATCGTCGCCATGGCCTTTGGCTGGCTGCCCGTCGTGCTCTGGGTCCTCGTCGGCGGCATCTTCTTTGGCGCCGTCCACGACTTCGGCGCCCTGTACGCTTCGATGAAGAACAACGGCAAGTCGCTCGCTCAGCTCATCGAGAAGTACATCGGCAAGACCGGCCGTCGCCTGTTCCTGCTGTTCTGCTGGCTGTTCTGCATCATCGTCATCGCCGCTTTCACCGACATGGTCTGCAAGACGTTCATGTTCACCCCGGCCGTTGACGCTTCTGGCGCTGCTACCGGTGCCATCGACTTCACCAAGTCCTATGCCGCCGGCTGCGCTGGCACCATCTCCATCCTGTTCACCTTCGTCGCCATGGCCTTTGGTTGGGCCCAGAAGAAGTTCAACCTCACCGGCGCTGCAGAGTTCGTCACCGGCGTGGTGCTCATGGTTCTCATGTTCGCCGTTGGTATGCAGTTCCCGGTTTATCTGACCAAGTTCCAGTGGTTCGCTGTCGTCATGGTCTACCTGGTCTTCGCTGGCGCTATGCCCATCCAGATGCTCAAGACCCCGCGCGACTACCTCACTTCCATCATGATGATCGTCATGATCGCCTGCGCTGTCCTCGGCATCGTTGTCCTGGGTGTTCACGGCCAGGCTACGATGACCGCTCCGGTCTTCACTGGCTTCTCTGGTGCCTCCGGCATGATGTTCCCGGTCCTGTTTGTCTCCGTTGCTTGCGGCGCTCTCTCCGGTTTCCACAGCCTCGTTTCTTCTGGTACCTCCTCCAAGCAGGTTGAGAAGGAGCAGGACGCCGTCAAGGTCGGTTACGGCGCTATGGTCGTCGAGTCCTTCGTCGGTATCCTTGCCATCATCGTTGCCGGCATCATGTTCTCCGACATGAACACCGCCGGTACCGGCGCCCTTAACGCCGGCGTCGCTTCCACCCCGTTCCAGATCTTTGCCGCTGGCATCTCCCGCGGCATGCAGGCCTTCGGTGTTGACGGCACGCTCGCAACCGTCTTCATGACCATGAACGTCTCCGCTCTGGCCCTGACCTCGCTCGATGCCGTCGCCCGCATCGCCCGCACCTCGTTCTCCGAGTTCTTTGCCCAGACCAACGACGCCCTGGCCATCGAGTCCAAGGCCGGCTACATGAAGGTCCTCGGCAACCCCTGGTTCGCCACGGTTGTCACCCTGCTTCCTGGTCTCGCCCTCGCTTTTGGTGGCTATGCCAACATCTGGCCGCTCTTTGGTGCTTCCAACCAGCTGCTCGGCGGCATGACCATGATCACCCTCGCCGTGTTCTGCAAGTGCACCGGCCGCAAGGGTTGGATGCTCTACGTGCCCGTCGTCTTCCTGCTCTGCTGCACCTTCACCTCGCTGGTCCAGAGCGCCATGGGCTGCATGACCGCTGTCCAGGCTTACGGCTTCTTCGGTACCATCCCGGCCACCGCTACCACGGCTGCCGTCTCCGTCGCCGCCACCAAGGGCCTGCAGCTCGTCTTCGCCGTCCTGCTGATGGTCCTGGGCCTCATCGTTGCCGTCAACTGCCTCAAGGAGTTCTTCGGCAAGGAGGCCGGTTCCATGCCCGACGAGGAGCCCGAGTGGTCCGAGATGGGCAAGGCCGAGTATGGCCGCGCCGCTGCCGCCGAGGCTCCTGCCGACGCCGAGGCCGCCAAGGCCTAGTCAGCTTGATGGACTAACCGTTCCATCCATATGACTCGGAAAGACCGGGTCCGCAACGATGCGGACCCGGTCTTTTTTCTTGCGAGAACGGGTGATGCATGGGTGTCCTCGCAGATGTTTTGCGTGGATGGGCTCGTGCGTTGTACCATATAGACGTATATGTGTGCATATGAAAGGGGCCCCGTGGCCAAGACGGTATATTCCGATAACCAACAAAATGTCGATGCTCTGGCTGAGCGTCTGAGCGGACAAACGTCGCTTTCTGCCGAGCGGGCCAAGCTGGTTGCCTACGACCTGCTCTGCCGCAAGGCACTCAAGATCAAGTCGAGCGCGCTGGCACAGATTTTTCGCTCCGTGGATAAGGAGTGCGATACCAAGGCGATGCGCGATGAGCTTATCGCGGCAAAGATCGTGACCAAGATCGAGGGCAGCGGCATTAACGGCCGCCCGGCGTTCTATACCATCAATGCCGAGATTCATGATGCCCAGGAGCAGCCTGTCGAGGATTCCGTTGAGGCGCCTGCTGCGGAAGAAGTCGCCCCGCGTGAGCATATCGATACTGACGAGCTGCTCGATGAGCATGTCGTGCGTGCCTTTACCGCCAAGGCGGGCCGAGGCGGCTTTGGCGGGGGCGGCAAGCGCGATGCGCAGCGCCGCGCTCAGCAGGAGCGATTCCGTCGCGCTGTGGCTCAAAAGGATGGGGCCGTTACCGATGTTGTCGAGAACGAGCCTGTCGCCGAGCCGCAGGAGCCTGTGAAAGAGGAAAAGTCCGCTGAGCCTCAGGAACCCAAGCGTTGTCGCGGTGCGCATTTTAAGGCCGAGCAGCAGGATGTTGTGCGCGAGGCCGAAGAGGCTGCCGAGGTTGCAGACGATTCCGAGAAGCCGGCCAAGAAGGCCTCAGGCTCGTGCCGTCCCGGTCGCGGCTTTGCAGGTCGCACGTACCCCGTAAAGCGTCAGGAGAAGGTTAATCAGGTTCCGGAGATGCGGGCCGAGAAGGCCGTGAAGCCTGCCGAGCCGGAAGTCCGTGAACAGAAGCCTGTTGATGAGCAGACTGCGTCCGATACGGAGACTCAGGGCCAGCAGCCTGCGGTTGAACAGACGGGGGAGGGTACTTCGAGCAAGCCTCGCCGCCGCCGTCATCGTGGCGGTCGCGGCTCTAACGCTCAGGATGCCGCCGAGAATGTAGCGCCGCGCGACGAAGATGCGAAGGTGGATGCTCCAATGGAGCAGCCCAAGCGTCAGCCGGCGAAGGAGGGCAAGCCCGAACGTTCGCAGAAGCAGACGTCTACTTCGAAACGTGAGCGCAGTGTCCAAGGCGATTCTAAGCGCAAGTCTCAGAAGAAGCCCGATTCTGCTGCAGCAGATACGGCTGCCCAGCAGACTGAGTCGACTACCCATGGCGAGGTTTCGGCGTTTGCCCTGGCACGCGTTCTGGGCAGGCAGCTGCTCAAGGTCGTCCCCACGCCCACGGCGCTCTCCAAAATTAAGGAACAGCAGACCCAGATCATTAAGGTCGAGGGCAAGGACGGCAAAAAGGCTCCGCAGCGCACTCAGCACAACGAGATGTCCAACCGCAAGATTGCCGAGGAGATTGCGATCATCCAGGCTTGGATAGAGCAGAATCGCGGCGCCGACACGCCGGTCGCTTCGCGTCGCCAGCGCGCCTACCAGATTTTTAACGATGAGAAGGCCTTTGACGGCAAGCATGGCGAGCGTCTGATTCGGCGTATGACCGAAAAGGGCATTAGCATGCAGGCAATCAAGGTTGCTCCCAACCGTCCTGTGCACTTTACGGGCTTCTTTACGCTGGGCGCCGACAAGCCGTTCATTATGGTCGAGAACCTGGACACCTATGACGAGATCGTCAAGCTCCTGCGCGGCCGCAAGCACGCCAAGCTTTTTGGCACCAAGGTGGGTGGCGTGATCTTTGGCGGCGGCTGCAAGGCGAGCGTTTCACACGCACTGGATGATTATCTGGCCGAGATCGGCTATCGCTTTAACTATGTCTACTACGTGGGCGACATCGACCGAGAGGGTGCGCGCATTGTCGAGCAGACCCGTAACGCCAATGTGGTTGAGATTCGCCTGCATGCCGGTATGTATCGCGCCATGCTCGCCGAGCACAAGCGTCGCGTGAAGGCCGGCGGCGAGTGCGAGCCCGCGGCTGCCAACCAGGGTGTACCGCAGAACCTGGCGGCGACGATCAAGGATCTGCCCATGGTCACGCGCGTACAGTTCCGCAACGTGCTGCGTGAGGGCGGACGCATTCCGCAGGAGATTCTGATGACCGCCGACTATCGGGATGGCGACTCGGGAAGCTTCGACCGCATGCTGAACAGCTAAATTCCGCCGTTCTAACGAACGGCGGTCTTCTTGACGCTGCGAGGGGTCCTGGCACGGCAATCTGACGTTCAACTTCGGCGGCGCGACCAGAAGGTCAGCGCCGCCTTGTTTCACGTCACCTTGCCATACCAGGACCCCTCTCGCTGTCACGTCCAAAACATCGAGGTCACGTGGCCTTCTTTGCGTGCGGAACTCGCGACAAACTTAATGCCCGGCCCGCCGGGGCCACGCGCTATTTTGTAGATGGCGGCTCGCTTTTCGGAAATGGGCTGATATTTCTTGATGCAAGGCGCTCTTGGTCGTTATGGGCCTGGGGCGCCTTCGCGTTTCCTCAGCTCCGCACCCCTGGCGGGTTCGAATCCCTCCGTTTGTTACCCTTGAATGGAAAGTCGAGATGCGGGGAGCCCGTTGCTGGTATGGGACGGAGGGATTCCGCGTCCGCCTTTTCGGCGGCCGCGTGCCGCTGCGTCGCTTCGCTCCTTGCGTGCTGCGCTGGAAAACGCTTCGCGTTTCCTTAGCTCCGCACCCTTGCGGGTTCGAATCCCCTCGCTTGCCCACAAGAAAGCGCCCCGGGCTGATGAAAGCCCGGGGCGCTCAGTTACTTTGGCTGGGACGGAGGGATTCGAACCCCCAACAGCCGGCACCAAAAACCGGAGTTCTACCGTTGAACTACGTCCCAGTATGGGTGTTGCCAAAAGCAACTCGTCTAGTTTACCTAATCTGCGAGGGCATCGCAAACGCCATCGAGCAGGCGTACGGCGAGTGTCTGCGCATCGCTGGCAGTGAAGGTGCCGTTGTAGCGCGTCATGCCGGTGAGCTCAATGCGGATGCGTGCCGGCTTTTGCTGTGCGGCGACATTGGCGGTGCGGATGCGCTGGGCCAGGTTGTGGCACTCGGCGAGGGCAATCGTGGCGCGCGGTGCGGCGTCGGCGGGCAGCTCGTCGCTTGCGATCTCGAGCACCAGATCAACGTCGGTTGGGACCTCGGAGTCGCAGAGCATCATGCCGCTGTTGTCGGTCGTTGCCGTGGCGATATTCCACATGCGCGACGCAACACTGCGTGCGATGGGGTCCTCGCCGATAACGGCAATCTGGAAGCGCTCGAGCACGTTGGCGGCGCGGGCAAAACCGATGCGCGACTCGGCCTCGGTAACCGAGGGCTTGCCCTCCCACACGTGATGCAGGCGGTTGATATAGGCGTAGGTATCCTGGAACGCCATGCCATCGGCAAACAGGCCGACATTTTCTTGGAACTGCTGCAGAGCGGCCTCGGTGTGCGGGCCAAAATAGCCGTCGTCCTCACCGCAGGCAAAACCCAAAACGTTGAGCGCGCGCTGCAGGGCCTGAACGTCGGCGCCATGGAAATTGGGCATGCGCAGATAGAGCGTGCGGTCGCCCAGTTTATACGAGGCGTCTACCAGGGCGCTCCAACAGGGGATATCGACGGCGCAGCCAGCGGGAAGGCCACTGTCGAGCCTAAAGGTGCCAACAGCCTGCTCGGTGGTGGTGCCAAAGCGCTTGTCGGAGACCTCGGTGTCATCGATTGTATAGCCGAGCTGCAGAAGGCGGGACTGGACGTCCTCGACGGCTGCTCCCTGCATGCCCGTTGTAATAGGTTCCATGAACGAACCCCTTTCGGCGTACCATTCGTACTATTTGAGCGTGTGTCGGATAGACAACGCAAAGGGATGCATAAACATGCACTCAACAGTGTAGCAAGTTGTACCCAAATACGCTGCTGACAGGTTTTATAACCCCCGCTAGTTGAGTCGCTCCACAAAGAAATCTGCCATGGAGAGGAACAACTCGCGTGCGTGCTGATCAAGCTCAACGTTCTCGATGGCCGCTTTGGCCTTGGCGGTCAGGTCGAGCGCGTAAGTGTGGGCGTAATCGATGGAGCCGGTCTGCTGGAAGATCTCCACGGCGCGTGCAAGTTGCGCGGGGTCCTCGGTGCCCGAGGAAAGGATTGCCTCGACCTCGTCGTGATAACGCTCGTCTGACAGGGCGTGCACGGCGACGAGCGTGCGCTTACCCTCGGTGATGTCGGTGCGGAAGTCCTTGTTGGCGGCCTCTTTGGTGCCGATCAAGTTGAGCAGGTCGTCTTGAATTTGGAAGGCAAGGCCCGTGTGCAGGCCAAAGGCGCGCAGCGCTTCGATTTGCTTACCGCTGCCGCCGCCGATAATGGCTCCGGCGGCAAGTGGCGTGGCTCCGCTGTAGTACGCGGTCTTGTGCGTCGCCATGTCCAGATAATCGTCGACCGAGATGTCAAAGCGCCCGTCGCGGACCCAACCCAGGTCGAGCGCCTGACCCTCGATGGTTCGGACGATCATCTCGGTGAGCTCGTGGAGCACGCGGAGTTTCACGTCTGCCTCGAGCGTGGGGTCGTCGAGAACCGTCTTGGTGACCATGGTGAGCGCTAGGTCGCCGCAGTTGATGGCAAGCCCCGTGCCCTCGGTGAGGTGCATGCAAGGCTTGCCGCGACGCAGCTGGCCGTTGTCGGCAATGTCGTCGTGGATGAGCGCTCCCGATTGAAAGTGCTCGATAGCTGCCGCCGCGCTGCGGGCGCTCTCAAAGCTGCCGCCTACCGCGGTGGCGGCGAGCATGCAGATGAGCGGGCGGTGGCGCTTGCCGGCATTGGCCGTAAATGCCGAGAGCGGGGTATACAGGTAACGCTCGATATCGGCGGAAGTTGCCTGTCCGTCAAAGAACGTGGCCAGATAGTCGTTAATCTGGTCAAAGTGCTGGGCTAAAAAGCTGGTAAACGGACTGGACACGGGTTCTCGCATTCTTTCTTAGGTTGCACCGTTGCATTATGCAGACTACATATTGCCACATTGGGGCGTCGAGCGCGGCGGTTGAAGACGATTGAGTCTTGCGGTCGCAAACGCGGCAAGGGGCTCGGCTAGATAAGCCCAAAGTGTTCGAGCGCGGTGACGACGCCGTCGTGGTCGAAGCTGTCGGTTACGTAGTCGGCCTTTTCCTTGAGGAAGTCCGGCGCGTTGCCCATGGCGATGCCAACATCGACCGCCTCCATGAGGGCGATGTCGTTGCTCGCGTCGCCAATGCCATATACGGTGCCGTGGTCTGGTCCCAGGGCGTCAAGCACAGCCTTGATTCCGGCCCGTTTGGTGCACTCGCGCGGCGAGATTTCTGTGACCTCGAGCTCGAGCTCGTTGAGGCAGAGCAGAGGTCCAAGCTCTTCATCTTGGGCGATGCGGTTGGCAAGTGGTGTGGACGTAAGAATTTTATAGGCGTTGTAGTGCTCAAGTTGCGTGACGGCGTCGCCCACGGTGCGTGCGTATCCGTACGTCTCGGGGGCATCTGCACTCATGCGCACGACGCGATCGATGCCCTCAAAGCGAATGACCTCGCCCGATTGCTCGAGATAGGGGGCGAGGCGCTGTAACATGCCGGGGCTTATGGCAGCGTTTCGCACGACGCGCCCCTCGAGTTCGGCGTAACCGCCCGCGAGGCACACGACGCCTGCCCACGGCAGTTCGAGCAGCTTGGGATGGATGCAGCTGAGGGTGCGCCCCGTACAGATAAAAGCTTTGTTGCCGTTGGCGACAAACGTGCGAATTGCCTGTGCAACCGTCTCGTTGGGATAGGGGGAAAGATCTCGCTCGCCCTCGGGGAGCTCTTGGGCAAGTTTGGGATCTTGCCAGGCGAGCGTACCGTCGATGTCGAAGAAGCAGACATTGCCATACTTTTTGGCGCCATCGCCGGCATGAAAAGGCGAGGCGGCGAATGCAAAACCCGGTTCGAGTCCCATAATCTGATCAAAGTGTTCTTTGACGCGGGGTACCGAGATGCCGATGATTACCTGAGCGGTCTTGCCGGTGACGATGAGGCCTTTGGCACCCGCTGCGACAAAGGTCGCATTGTCCGCGACGATGGAGGGATCCACGACTTCGACGCGCAGACGCGTGGCGCAGTTGGTTGCGCCCGCAATGTTGGAGACGCCGCCCAGAAGCGTCACAACCTGCTCGGCGAGGAGATGATCTTGTGAGGCTTGGTTGCCGGAAGCGCCGGTTTTGGATGAGCGCTTTTCGTCAACGTCGTTTCCCGTCAAGCGTGAGAGCGCCGCGTTGCTGGCGATATGGTCCTCGCGTCCCGGGGTTTTAAGGTCAAAGGTCAGGATAAGACCTCGAAAGCTCAGAAAGAAGATGACGCTAAAGATGAGTCCGATTCCGAGTGCCAAAAGGTAGGAGCCGGCATGCGCCCGCATGAGCGGGATAAAGTTGAAGGCAGCCATTTCCATAAAGCCGCCCGAGAAGATGCCAACGACGCCAAAGAAGTTCATAGCCATGGCGAGGCAGGAAGATAGGGCGGCATAGAGCAAAAAGAGCCCGGGATAGGTGAACATAAAGAGAAACTCGAGTGGCTCGGTAACGCCGCAAACCACCGAGGCGATGATGGCGGGAACAAGGATGACCCTGAGGCCGGCGCGGCGCTCGGGTTTTGCGGTGGAGTAGAACGCGGCTGCGATGGCAGGAAGGCCAAAGAGCTTGACCCAGCCGGTGGCGGTGAAACCAGCCCACGGCGCAAGCTCATTGAGGGGGCGCGTGCTATGGGAGAGAATGGGGAGCAAATTGGTCCACGTGGCGTAGATGCCGTCGTTAATGACCAGGTTGTCGTAGTAGATCGGCATGTAGAGCAGATGGTGCAGCCCCATGGGCTCGAGTGCTCGCTCCAAAAACACAAAGATACCCACGCCGAAGGGGCCGACGCCCGCAAGTGCGTGGCGCAGCGTTTCGGTCGCTGCGTATACGAAGGGCACGATGGCGGCCGAGATGGCGGCAAGGGCGAACACGGCAAAAAAGCTGATGAGGTAGACCAGCGAGGAACCCGAGAAGGTACCGAGCCAATCGGGAACCTTGGCATCGTAGAAGCGGTCATGGATGGCGACGACGGTTGCCGATACCACCAGCGGGCCGATAATGCCGGTGTCGAGCGTCTTGATGCCGTCGATGACGGTGATACCGTTGGCGGGGGTCAAAGATGACGGGTACTTAAGCCCAAGGTTGTCTCCGCTCAGCTTAATGATCTCGCTCAAAAAGAAGCAATAGGCAAAATAGGCCACGAGCGCCTCGAGGCAGCAGCGTGCTGGTTGCTTTTGGGCAAGGCCGATGGGCAGCGCTACGGCAAAAAGGAGCGGAAGTCGTTTAAAGACCGTCCACGAGCCGCGCTGGATGATAGTCCAAAAAACGTACCAAGGGGTTCCGTATACGGCGAGGTCGCCGACGATATCCGCAGACGTTGCGAGGGCGGAGACGCCGACCATAAGACCCGATATGGAAAACAACATGGCGGGCGCGAACATGGCTCCGCCAAAACGTTGGATTTTCTGCAGCATAATAGGCCTTCCGGATGCAACATGCTGTGCGAGCAAGAACGTTTAAACAATGAACTCATTGTAGAGGACTGGCTGCTTGCCGCATTGACGGTTTTGATTCGATCCGATCTGGGTGTCGGGGGAACCGTCGACGGTAAATAATCCGTGCTTTGCCGATAGACGGTTTAAACAACCCCAAGAAATGCTATCGTGCCTAGCCATACATATTCATTAGAGGTGAAGTCATGCCAAAAGCGATTTACGAAGGAATCTACCGCGAGATCCGTTCGCGCATCATTAACGGGACCTATGCGTTTCAGGAGATGCTGCCAACCGAAGCCGAGCTGACCGCAGAGTTCGACTGCACGCGCAATACCGTCCGCCGCGCCTTGAGCATGCTGGCCGACGAGATGTTTGTGCAGCCCATACACGGCAAGGGCGTACGCGTTATTTGGCTCAAGGGCGAAACCGACATGCTGGGCGCGCTCGAGGAAGTCGAGTCGTTTGGCGAATTTGCAAAGCGCAACAATGCCGTTGCATCGACGGACGTTAAGTCCTTTGAACATCTGGTCTGCACCGAGCAGCTCTCTCGTCGCCTGGGCTTTAAGGTGGGCGAGGAGCTGATTCGTGTGGTGCGCGTCCGTAGCCTTAACGGTAGCGCTCGCCAGGTGGACCACGGCTATTTTCTGGAGTCGATCGCCAAAGGCCTGACCCCCGAGGTCGCGTCGGATTCTATCTACGGCTATCTGGAGCACAAGTGCGGCGTCAAGGTGATGGCGAGCCGTCGTACGGTGAGTGTCGAGCTCGCCAACGATGAGGACTGCAGCTATCTTGACCTCGGCAAATACAACTGTGTT